>JAEWHR010000154.1 GCA_023387655.1 Bacillota bacterium | reverse complement strand
TTTCTTCTTTTTATTTAATTATTTTGAATCTTGTTTCTTCTTTTTATTTAATTATTTTGAATTATCTTATATCTTATTTGTAGTTAATTATTTTAAATTATCTTGTTTCTTCTTTTTACCTAAGAATGCAAAATCATCATCTTTATAATAAAATAAAAGTAATATTGCAAACAGCACTGTTGAACATGTAATGTAGATATCTGCAACATTAAACACTGGAAAATCGATTAACTCAAAATAAATAAAATCTATGACATGACCAAATAAAATTCGATCAATTAAATTATTACCTGCAGCTCCTGCAGCTATAAAAACTAGGATATAACGTATTGCATTATATTTTTTAATTCTTGGTAATTTAAAAAAAATATACGTCATAACAATAACAGCGATCACAGTTATACAGGTTAAAAGATAAGCTCTTCCACTAAATATCCCCCAAGCCGCACCATCATTTTCATGATAGATCAATTTTAGTACCTTGGGTATTATGACAAGTGAATCTCCATCTGCAAATTGTAACTTTGCGAAATATTTTGTAATCTGATCAAGGACAAGCAGTATCACAAACAACATACCATACTTAACGTAAGTCTTTTTCGATAATATATTCTCCTGTTCCATCCTAAGTTACCTTTCTTCCATAATGTACTCAATTGCCATAATTAGCTCTTCATGAGATATTGTTGTGTCGATGAATGCTTCTCCAATATTTTTAAGTAATATGAATTTAATTTGTCCTGCATCCATTTTTTTATCACGCTTTAATGCTTCTAAAATATTATCTACCTTTAATTTTTTCACTTGAACTGGTAGTTGAAACGCTTCTATTGTAGATAAAATATCATCATGTTCCTCTTTCGTTAAATAACCTCTTTGGAAGGAAAGATAAGATGCAGCAGCCATACCAATTGCTACACACTCTCCATGTAAAAGGGTAAATTCCATCCATTTTTCTACTGCATGTCCTATCGTATGTCCAAAATTAAGCCATGCTCGCTCCATTTGTTCATGGGGATCTTTTTCTACCACGGTACGTTTTATTTCACAGCTTCGACCTACCATTTTTCGTAAAACATTAACGTCTCTTAATACAATCGCTTCCCTATTCTCTTTTAGCCATTCATAATAAGCCTTATCCTGAATTAATCCATGCTTTATTATTTCACCCATACCAGAAAGATAAACTCGTTCATTTAAAGTTTTTAAGCATTCTAAATTCATATAAACACAGGATGGCATATAAAATGCTCCAACCATATTTTTATATGCTTTAAAATCAACTCCTGTTTTCCCACCGATGCTAGAGTCAACCATTGCCAAAAGTGAGGTAGGTACCTGTAAAAAACGTATTCCTCTTAAATAGGTCGCGGCAGTATAACCCGTTAAATCTCCTACTACACCGCCACCAAGTGCTAATAAAACATCCTTTCGATCGAAACTCTCCTGAATTAAATACTCATATAGTTGTTGTACTGTCTCTAGATTTTTATTATCTTCACCTGCTGGAAAAACAAAGGATACCACTTTACCGGTATAATCTTTGACAAGATTCTCTATCCCCTTAAGATAATAAAGCTCAACATTACTATCTGTAACAATACAAAGCTTTCTATTTTTTAAATCAAGAGCTTTCACTTCTTCTATTAAATCCACATATGAATTTTTTAGAACAATATCATAGCATGGTTTCTCTTTATACTTTACTTCCAGTCTATCATACAAATCAAGCATAGTGATTTTCCTCCCTAATCTTCGTCATCTTCAAGATTAATAAAGGAAAATTCTTCTTGATGTTCTTCCCCATTTTTTGTATGAGAAGACGTTCCTTTCATTAACTCATTATATTCCTCCATTGTGATTTCTTCACTTGAAGCACTGACTTGCTCTATGGATTCCATATAATCTCTCTCATTATTTTGATATTGATTCTTTATATGGCTGTTTTTATTCGCATTATAATTATGATTTTTATTATTTATATTATGATTCTTATTTTGATTCTTATTTCCAACTCCACGATCATATTTATTACTCTTGTTTGTAACTGGAGGTATTGAATTCTTACCTTTATAATTATCCGAAGCTATCGATGTTTGACTAGGAGCCTTAGAATTCATATCTTTGTTCTCTATCTTAGTAACATTCTCATCCTTCTCTTTTAGGGTGACAAAGGTTTCAATTTTTGCGAGACTGATGTCAAAACATTCATTTTCTAATAATTCTATTTGAGCAGCTGCTAGATTCTTAAATTGTAATTTATATTTCTCATATTGTTGTAATAGACCAACTGTTTGAGCATGTATACGTTCCAATTCGTTTTTGGCATCCGCTACAATAAGCTGTGATCTTGTCATAGCCTCGTTTTCGATGTTTTTTGCTGTAACAAGTGCTTGAGCTTTTGTATCTTCAGCTGTTTTTTCTGCAAGAATCAAAGCTTTTTGCAACGTTTTTTCAATCGTTTTGTAGTATTGAATTCCTTCTGTTAAGACTGAGATTTTATCTTTCATCTCCATATTTTCACGATATATCTGTTCGTAACTTAACAATACCTCACGAAAGAATGCATCAACATCTTTCTTGTCATACCCAAGTCCACCGGATTTGAAGGTTTTACTTTGTATTTCTATTGGTGTAATCATATCCTATTCCTCCTATTGGTATATAGATAATGTTGCGTATATCCTACCTTTTTTTGACATACCGCCTTGTTCTTTCACCTTGAATTTACCGAAACCACGAACGGAAACAATATCATCAGGTTTTAACATATAACTATTGGATGTTACCAATCTTGCATTGACAAATACCTTTTCGCCTGAAATTAAACCTGTAATACTACTTCTTGAAGTACGAAAAGCAAGTGCTATAAGGGAATCCAAACGAAAAGAAGCAACACTACCGGTTACTTCTTTAAAGGATACTGTGGCTTGTACTACTTCTGGTTTTATCACTTCAACACGAACGATATTGTGTCTTACTTTGCCAAGACTTGTTTGAATAAATTCACTTAGCAGTGCATCACAATAACAAAAAGCCTCTTTTTCCCTCACTAAGATGTCACCAAGTTTGGAACGTTCAATACCTACATTTAGAATCGCTCCTAAATAATCTCTATGATCGAGCTCCTGTGCAAATTTCTCATTTGCTGGGTAGATTCTAAGACATTCAATAGGGTAATCGTTTTTTTCATCTGTTTGCAATAAGATATTTCCATGTTCTTTCGTACGATTTCCATGAAAACAGATACGAACCCTTTCCGCACTTTCATATCCACCATACATCGAGTAAGCTAGCAAGGGTAACTCTTTCTCCATACTATGAAATATACTGATTTCATTTAAGTTTAAGAAATCAGTATATACGCATATCTCTTTATGATAAGCACTTTTCGCTGATTCTAATATAATCTTGCGAAATAAGAGCTCTTCTTTCTCTAAATTCATAATAACCCTATTCCTTCACATTGACCATTTTTAAAGTTTATCAAGATTAATTAGACACACATCTTTTAGGCTCCGATAAGCTGCTGTAAATATGATAAGATAAGAAAAGCAATAATCGGCGATAAATCCATAATTGCTGTAAAAAAACTAGAATGACTTAATAACATTCTTATTGGATTCAAAATCGGATCCAATACAAATCTCAGCATTTTTTTAATTAGAGAAACAGAAAACATATCAACGAAAATCTGTATCAATAAAAAAGATTGTAATATCGTAAAAAAGATTGAAAAAGACTTCGTTAATAACTGACCTAAAGGTACCATCTTAAAAATCCTTATTTAAAGTTGGTACTTCAAATCCATTCTGACGAATCAAATCCAAATAATCACCCGAAATATCTACAGAATCTGGTGAAATAATAAAGATATAACTTGAAATCTGATGCAATTTTCCATTTAAAGCATATACTGCACCAGAAACAAAATCCATAACACGCTGAGCAAGGTCTACATCAAATCCTTCTAAATTAATAACTGCAGCACGTCCCGATAATAGCATGTCACAGATATCTTGTGAATCCTCAAAACTTGTCGGCTTCATAATACATACTTCTAACCCTTTTTGTGGACTTCTAATTGGGACTACTTTACTAACATTATTCTTTTCTATACGCTGGGAGCGTTCTTTTCTTAAGTCTGCAAAATCTGTCGTTCCAGAAGTGCTTGATAGCCTAGATGGGTTACTTGCTGGAACTTCCTCAGAAACTAACGATCTTTGAGAAGAAAATGTCTTCTTTTCCTGTCTTACAGCTTGTCTCTGTTCTTGTCTTTCTGCTTTTTTTCGTTCTTTCTCCTCTAGTTCGCTTACGTAATCATCATAATCATCTAAATCATCATCATCTGTCAGCTTTAAGGAATCCAAAATATTTTTAAATAAATTTGCCATAGCACAATCTCCTAATCTTATTTATTTGCTATAATTGCGCTCCCCAAAGATACCGGTTCCCACGCGAACCATGGTAGAGCCTTCTTCAATTGCTACCTCATAGTCACCGGTCATTCCCATCGAAAGTATATTCATAGTTACATTATCAATGTTTTTTTCTTTGATGTCAACATATAATTGGTGCATTTTTTTAAAATAGGTTCTATTTTCCTCAGCATTTTCTGTATAAGGTGCCACTGTCATTAAACCTTTGACACGTATCGAGGATAAGCCTGAAATCTCACGGATTAACGCTTCTGCCTCACTTGGTTTGACACCAAATTTCGATTCTTCTAAAGCAATGTTTATCTCAATTAATATATCGACTAAGACTCCTTTTTTCTTAGCCTCAATATCAATTTGCTCTGCCAAACGCAGGGAGTCAACAGAGTGGATTAACTTTACTTTATCTACAATATATTTTACTTTATTTCTCTGCAAATGCCCTATCATGTGCCAATGAATATCATTGAAAGTATTATCCACTTGTAATATAGGTGACTCTGGTTGATTATTAACATTCTGAAAAAACTTTTCTTCTTTATCCTTGCAATCATTACTTAGCTGTGTTAAAAAGCTTGATTTTTCACATTTATCACATAATTCCTGAACCTTGTTTTCTCCGAATTCTCTAATTCCAGCTTCATAGGCCTCTTTTAACAATTCAATAGGCTTTGTTTTACTAACCGCAATTAAAGTTACTTCCTCTTTTGAGCGATGACTTCTCTTACATGCTGCTTCAATATTTTCTAATACTTTTGTTATATTGTCTTGTATCATAAAATCCTCCATTCCAGCACACATTGTTACGCATCTTAGGTTATCCTAATATCATAGCACATAATACAATACTATCTTTCAATATGAAGTATTTATTTTAATAAATAACAGCAGATTCGATAACCCTAGATGCATCTAGTGCAATATGGTCATACACAGAAAGACCTCGTTTCGTACCTTTTTTAATAATCACGTACTCCTCGTTTTCATCCAGCCTTTCTATACGTCGAAAAACTGCATACCCTTTATTGACATTGAAAACTCCCTCTAGTTTTCCTACCAGACTAATACGGAATTTATCGGATGATTGATCTGACAGAATATAATCATTAAATCCAAAGGTTTCTTTGTCTACATAACCATAGGTATCATCTTCATAGTATATTTCACAAGGTGTAAATTGAGGTTCTAATGTTTTGGTATTTTCGTTATATACTTCTCTAACTAAACCAAGCTCTCCTGAGTCCCCGCCGTTAGTAAAATACTCAATTGGAATCATATAAAATTCTTTTTCCGTAATCGCTGATTTTGGTATTTTTAGACCTATTTCTGTGTTTAGCTGTAATTCAATCTCTAAAAATCGTTCTCTTAAATATCTAGTAACATACTTATCCATTGAGATATTTAAAAACCAGGAATCTCCCTTTTGATATATTGTAAAAGGTGCTCTTACCTGTAATTGATCTAGAGTTATGGTAAACTTAATTGTTTTTCTATCTTGTAATTGTTCCGCTATTTCTGAGGAAATAGGTGCTACGATATTCCAATGATCCTCAGTTAAAAGCTTGTACACATTTTGACCATTTTCAATAATTTCACCCGTACGTAAATTCTTTCTCTCGTATTGATCTATGTTAAATGTATCTTTCGATACTTCATCTGCTACTAATCCATCAAGAGTATCGGAATAATAAGAAATTATTCCTGACTGTTGAGCTTTTACAACACCAAAGTTAGAACTTAATCCAGTACTATTAATTATTTCTTGCATATTGGAAAGTAAATTCACATCCAATATATTACGAATACTTGCTGATATATCATCTCGAAAATTATAGACCTCCGAATAATTACTATCCTGATACGAATATTTATATTTTGCTATATCTTTGCGAATACTAGATGCATCCAGCTTAGAAAAAGTTATTCCGCCTGTTGTATCGGTGAGTTTTTCGTAAATCTTCTTACTCTCATCGATAGAGTAGATTGTAGAATCCTTTGCAACTCTTGCACCTTCACGAAAGTAGTAATTAACATAACCAGATTTGTCTGTAGTAATCATTTTCTCATCTCTTGTTATAACACCCTGTAGGAGATTTTCCTGAGAAAGTGTTTGCTCTGAAACCTCAAAAATTGAAATCTGGGGTTTCGATAAATATATATACACATTTACCACCGTATAAACTAGAATTATTATGAATATGATAACGCCAATGTTAATTGATCTTCTTTTTTTAAATTTAACTACTTTTGAATTCTGCTGCATAATAACCTCTTTAAATTTTTTCTATTTCATTCCATTTGATTTTTGCATAAAAAACCATGGATTGTTTACACTACCATTAACTAGAACACATAGGAGGTGTAAAATATGAAAGTTATTGATTATATTGCTCTAGTTCTTGTTATTATCGGCGCAATCAACTGGGGATTAATCGGGTTCTTCCAGTTTGACTTAGTACGATTCATATTTGGTAATATGACCATTTTAGCTCGAATCATATATTCATTGGTCGGTATATCTGGCCTATATGCCCTAAGCTATTTTGGTAGATTAAAAAATGATATGTAATCATATTACAAAAAAAGTCAGTAAACTGCCTCATTAATTTTCAATGATGAGTCAGACGCTGCCACACTTATTAAAACAGTCGCTACGACTGACATAGTAAAAAGAGCATTTCATAAAGGAAGCGGTTTTACACTATCTTACGGAGTATATCTTTCCGTAATTGAAGTGCAAAACCGCTTTTTTGGAAACTAAAGTGGCGAAGCCACTTTGTTTTTACAATCTTAAAGAGCTACAATCACGTTTTGTTTCTTAGTTTCAGGCAAATCGTTTTCATTAATGGAGATGCTGATGATAAAGTCAACATGAAATTTCGTTGATATCATCTCTATCTTATCAAGTACACCATCGATATCCTCTAGGCTTGTACATGCTATTTTCATAAAACCGTCTAAATAAATCTTTTGCAAGTCATGATTAGCTGCAATCAGACCACACAAAAATCCTATAAATTCTTTCGGAGTTTCTACACAATAATCTCTAACGTTTATCAAACGTATCTTGTTATTGAGTCCATACATATTCTTATTGCTCTTATCAAGATAAACAACATTCCCTTTCACGGCCTCAATTTCTGAGTTTGCCTTATCAATTAGAATCTTAGTCTTACCTTTGCCCTTTGCACCTACAATAATCTGTATCATCGCAATCTCCTCCTTTACATTATAAACGATTTCTTGCTTACTCATATTATAGTATAAACGAAAAGAAAAAACAATCCTATTTTGCTTAAGAATTCCAATTTTACTATTTTAATTTTCAGACAATTGATGTCGAATAAAGGAGGGAAATGCATACTTATTCCATTTTTAGAAGATGTGTGAGTTGATCATATAAACTCGTTTTCCCAGCAGCTTTGAAAACCGCACTAATATACGCTTTTCCTTCTGTTGAGGTACTATAAAGAATCAAACAATCACCTGCATCACCGGTACTACCAGTCTTTCCACCAAAAACTGTAACTCCTTCTGGAGTTTCTCTCGTACCTAGTAAAAACATGTTTGTTGTTTCATAAGATCTTTGTCTAACTTTTCCATTGACATCCATGATGGAAGCCATATAAGATTGCTGCTTCACAATTGGAATAAACTCTTCATATTTTAAACATTCTTTAAAAATTAAGTACATATCATATGCAGTAGTATAATGATTCGGATCATGTAGCCCATGAGAATTTGTAAAATGCGTATTGGTAGCCCCAATCTTTGCAGCTTCCTCATTCATCTTTTTTACAAACTCCTCCTCTGAACCATACATATGCTCTGCTATCGCTATTGCAGCATCGTTTCCAGAATAAACTAATAAGCAATTTAGTAGAGTTTCCATGGTTACTACATCACCAGCTTTAAAATTACAAAGCTTAGCTCCATACGTTGTGATCCCTGCATTATCTTTTTCTATTGTCACACTATCCTTTAAGTTACCATATTTAAGAACCATCAATGCAGTCAATAATTTGGTTGTACTTGCAGGATAAATTCTATCATAAACATTTTTTGCAAACAATACTTTGTGTTCCGTATCATCAATCATAAATGCTGCTACTGCTGACATCTGAGGGTCTTCCATATGGTTCTGACTTTCTTCCACAACAGAGTAATCCTTCGTAAGGAAATCTGCAGCAACTGCATCTACATAAGTTCCGATACTTTCATTTAATTTGCCATCTGTACCAGAATATAGCATTAATACATCTGATTTTTTTGAACAGCTTGTAAGTAGCAAACTGATACTTAAACCTAATACAATTATTTTCTTCAATTTGAACTCCATTCTGCCAACTCTATACCCTTTGTATCTTGACAACTATTTTCCCTTGAATATATCACGCCAATCTAAATCTCCGCGATCTAAAGCTTTAATTAACAGCTCTGCTGTAGCTAGGTTGGTCGCAAGTGGAATATTATGAGTGTCACAAAGATGGACAACAGTCATAATATCTGGTTCGTGTGATTTTGGAGTTAGAGGATCACGTAAAAAGATAACCATATCAATTTCATTATGCTCAATTTGTGCTCCCATCTGCTGCTCTCCACCAAGATGGCCTGCTAGATATTTATGAATATTTAAATTCGTTACCTCTTCAATTAATCTACCTGTAGTACCTGTCGCATATAACTGATGTTTTGACAAAATACCACGGTACGCAATACAGAAATTCTGCATCAATTTCTTTTTCGCATCATGTGCTATCATTCCAATATTCACGTTCCTACCTCCTCTTTATGCTATAGTGATAATGTTTCCTTTTGCGGCAACATTCTTTTATTTTGAAGACTGACATTCATTAATACGCCTACCATTAACATATTTCCTAACAATGCACTTAACCCTGAACTTACAAATGGTAAAGGAATTCCAGTATTCGGTAATAATGAAGTTACAACTCCAATATTAACAAAAAGCTGAAACATCGTCAATGATGCAATACCAGAAGCAATTAACATTCCCAGATAATCTTTCGCCATACTTGCAATTTTTAGTGCTTTATAAATAAATATCATTAATAATATAATAACGATCAAGCTTCCGATAAAACCGAATGCTTCTGCAATCGCAGTAAAGATAAAGTCACTCTCAATAACTGGTACTTTCGCAGATTTTAGGGTAGCTTCTGCATCTGTCAATAACTTTCCAGAGACACCACCTGCACGAATGCATTTTGCTGCATTTAATTGCTGGTAAGCTTGCTCTGGAAATTGTTCTGGGTGCAACATAGCTAAGATACGATTTCTTTGATATTCCGTAAGAATTACTTGGTAGTCTTGTTGAACGTACCAAAAGAACGCGATAAAACTTGGTATTCCAATCGCCAGAGTTGGCAAAATTATTTTATAGCTAAGCCCAGCCATAAAAAACATACTTATAAATGTTGCAAAGAGAACAATACTTACCGATAAGTCAGGCTGTATAAATATTAAGCCAATCGGTAATGCCATTAGTATCAATGCCAGTAATATGATGGATGCTTTATTAATCTGCCGCCTTACAATGTCAAAAAACTTTGCCAGGAATATGATCATGATAATTCTTGTTAACTCAGAAGGCTGAAACTCATAACTTCCAATACCAATCCATCTTTGCGCCAAAAAATGCGATTTACCAAGCGGAGAGAATTTTGTAATTACAAGCAAAGCAATATTAATCAGGTAGAGTGGAATAAAAAGCTTGGCAATAAAGTGGTAGTCAATAAGCGAGACAACCACCGCAATAATTAAACCTGCTACATAACCAATAATCTGCTTTTCGAACTGTCTTTCATCTGATTCTTGTAAACGGCGAATTAACACCATGCCAATCATACCTAGTATCGTAATGACAGCCAGTATTGATACCTTATAATGTTTTAGGTCATATTCCTCGAAATTGAAAATAGATTTAAACAAAGTTTTTAACATGAATTAATTTTCCTTACTTACTATGCTTTAGGTCTTTGATCGGAATGTTGGCAAATAATGCTGGAACATTGCCATTATTACCTTCAGATTCCGTCTGAGTTATTTTGATATCTAAACCTTCCTGGTCTATCACAATATATTTTGATATTACCGCAATAATATCATTCTTAATCTGTTCCATAATTTCAGGAGAACAACCAGCGCGATCAGACACTAAGACAAGTTTCAACCTATCTTTCGCGACACTTCCCGAAGCTTTCTTTTTAAAAAAATCCAATAAAGCCATTTGACTATCCTCCTTAGTTTTTCTTAAACAGTTTACTAAAGAACCCCTGCTTGGAATTTAAGTCTAGATATGGTACATCTTCTCCAGTAATACGGCGACATATATTCATATATGCTTTCCCTGCCATAGAATCTGAACCAACCAAAGGCTCTCCTTGATTTGTGGAAATGACAATATTCTCATCATCTGGCACAACACCAATCAAATCAATCGCTAATATTTCCACAACGTCTTCGCTTGACATCATGTCTCCTCGTTTTACCATATCCATACGAATACGGTTTACAATGAGTTCTGTTTTCTTCATCTCATTTGCTTCTAACAATCCAATGATTCTATCTGCATCACGTACAGCAGAAACCTCTGGAGTTGTGACTACTAATGCTCTGTCAGCGCCTGCAATGGCATTTTGAAATCCTTGCTCAATACCTGCAGGACAGTCCATTAATATGTAATCAAATTCTCCACGTAATTCATCAGATAACTTTTTCATCTGTTCCGGTGTTACCGAGGATTTATCTCTTGTTTGTGCAGATGGTAGTAAATAAAGATTAGGGTAACGCTTGTCTTTGATTAACGCTTGCTTGATACGACAGTTTCCTTCAATCACATCCACTAAATTATAAACGATGCGATTTTCAAGGCCCATTACAACATCTAAATTTCTTAATCCGATATCGGTATCAATTAATACAACTTTCTTATCAAGCTTTGCAAGTCCTGTACCCACATTGGCTGCTGTTGTCGTTTTACCAACTCCACCCTTTCCGGATGTTACAACGATTACTTCTCCCATTCTGATTCCTCCAGACATATGATTTAAAATTACATGCAACAGTTTGTTACATGAAGTACACTTAAATTTTTTCCCTATAAACGAATATCATTAAGGACCTTTTTATTCAAAGGTTCAATATAAATATTGCCTTCTTCTAAAAATGCAATCTTAGTCTCCTTCGCTTCTTCCTTCGATGGATGATCCGGTGCTCTTGCAATAATATCTGCAATTCTAATTTGTCCTGGATTCATATCTAAAGATAATACAAAGGCGTTTTCATTTCCTGATGCCCCAGCAAATGCTGTTCCTTTTAAGCTTCCTAGTACAATGATATTTCCCTTACTTACCACACTTGCCCCAGGATTCACATCTCCTATGATAATAACGCTTGTTTCAGTCTCTAAAACTTGTCCAGATCTTAAATTTCCCTTATAGAATTGCCCTGTGGCATTGGAGAGCTCTAAGAGCTTGTCCTCCAATGCCTTAGCAAATACTTTATCTCTTTCTTCATCATTGTCAATGACACAGACAACATGTAGATCAGAGCTAGTTGCAATAACATCTAAGATTTCTCGTTCCTCGGTATCCGTTAATTTACGTCCTTCGAAACTTATTGCCATCTTTGCTTTTCCTAAAAATTTTCTTGAGTCTTCGAATTTTACTTTGATATCATCTAATAACTTAGAAAACTCTAAGTCATTATCGAGTACGACTACAATACCATGTTTATTTCCCTTAATAATGACTGAATTATTCATACAATCACCAATTACGCAAACATATTCATTTATGTTTTACATATCCTTTCTATGGTCTATCCTAGTCAGACACCGTAATATTTGTTGCGGAGCCTGCAGTAATATCTCCATCTAAGAGAGCTTCTTTATTCTCGCCATTAAAATAATATCCCAGTACTTCGCGTCCCATCTTTGCAGCATTTGCAGAAGCATAACCGTTTGGAATTACACAGGTAATACTGATTTCTGGATCCTCATATGGTGCATATGCCATGAATAGAGAATGGTGAGGTTTTGTCTTACTTACCTGCGCTGTACCAGTCTTACCTGCCACAGTTACCCCTAAGTCTCTATAGATACGATCTAAGGAGTTTGCAGAGGAGTTAACCACAAGATACATACCTCTTTGTACCATATTCCATTGCTCATCTGTGAATTCAGTAATCTTATTAGCAACACTTGCTTGGTTATCAAGAATCAATTCATTGTCTTTTGTTTCAACCCGGTCTAATAACGTAAGGTTAAATAAGGTACCACGATTTGCAAGAGTCGTCACATAACGAGATATCTGTGTTGGAGTAAAATTATGACCATATCCAATCGCAGTACGAACTGCATCGCTATTTGATATCTCAGGCTTAGATTCCTCTACTTCTACTCCAGAAACATCTCCAAAGCCAAACATCTGAGCATATTTTTGAATTCTCTCCATTCCGATTGCATCTCTATATAAACCATTTCCATCCTTACTTAAACGGTAGGCCGTCTCATAAAAGTAGTAGTTACATGAATGTTGAATCGCTTGTGCTGCATCTACTGTACCATGAGAACTTGGATACTTCCAACATTTTGGAGAAGGAACAATTTCTTCAAAAATTCCTTTGTCTGTAATTTTAGTTGACGTACTGATTACTTTTTCACCAAAGCCAACAAAAGTCATCAAAGGTTTAAACGTAGAACCTGTTGTAGTTTTCTGCATCGTCGGACGATTAATTAATGGAGTTGCCTTATCCTCTAATAACTTACTATAATAATCCCAGTCAATTTTATTGGCTAGATAGTTATTATCGTAAGAAGGATAGGAAACCATTGCAAGAACATCACCGGTTTTCGTATCAGTAACTACGATAGAACCACTGCATGGCTCAAGAGCCAGCTGTCCCGGTGTAATCTCAAGCTTTCTAATCTTTGTTGTAATGAAATCATAGGCAGATATACTCCCACTACTTAATCTTGAATAATCATTCTCATTATATTCTATCACATCTTGGTCAAATAATAAAAGACAAATTTCCCTTCCTGTTAACTTTTTTGAAAAAATCAAAGTTCGATAAATCTTTTTCTCAAATTCTTTATCATCAACAAGTAATTTCATCACGTGTTCTATTAGTTTTTGATAGATTTCTTCTGTTATATTAAATTCTCCATCAATGTCTAACTTGGATAAATCAACCCAGTTCTGTGTAATTGCATACTGTAAGAATTTACTTAAACTCATCTTATTATCTCTATATTTCAGATATTGTGGATCTTCTTTATCTACTTTAGAATTTATGATAACCCCAATATCACTAGAAGAAAGTTTGGAGTATACATATTGAAGATACTCTTCCATCTCTTCTCCAGCAGCACTGTTCGTTACCGTACTGTCGATCTTTAATAATTCCTGTAATCTTTCAAAGATCCCCTGTCTCTTATCTAAAAACTTTTGATAAACATTTTTTTCTAGATCCGTAGCGTTTTCTTCACGAAAACGGGTAATGTCTATTATATTATTGTTTATTAATGCATTGTATACTTCATAGATTGGTACTTTAATCTTTGCAGCATTTTCTCCTTTACCACCATAATCCATATCAGGAGTTATAACGGATAATAAAATTTCTGCAATATTTTTTTCTAAGATATGATAACTAGCAACTTGAAGATCACGATCTATCGTAAGGTAAACATCATTACCTGCGACTGGCTCTTTGGTTATCGTGGAATCAAGTTCTTTCCCGCTATCGTTTAGGGTTATTGTTGCTTCCCCTTTCGTACCAACTAAGTAGCTTTCCATCTTTTTTTCAATGCCTGTTTTACCTACCACATCGGTCTCATCATAAATCTTTTCTGTCTTGTTTAAGTTTTCATACTCTGTAGAATTAATCAAGCCAGTGTAGCCAATGATATGTGCAAAATAAACACTGTCATTGTATACTCTGGAAGTCTCTAACTTCACTTCAACCCCTGGCATATCTCCCAAGTTTTCCTTAACCGCTGCTATTGTTTCTTTATCCAGATTTGAAGCGATTGTGATCTGATTAGTTTTTGGTACATTAATCAAAAGATGGTAACGCACCGTCATAATCTTTAGGGTATCCTCTAGAGAATATTCGTCAGAAATACGAAACATTGGTGATCCACTAACACCATCCTTTAGGAAATTAAATACCTCCTGTGCAGTAGCATTTCTCTGTTCCTCGGTGAGTTTATTGATATGTGTTAAACAGTATGCATTCTTCTTAAATCGCAATAATTGATCACCAGAAATATCAAAGGCCAATTCTCCGTTATCGTCAATAAAAATATTAAAGTTTAACTCTATCTCATATCCATAACTCTCAAGCAATTTGATTAACTTATGAATCATTGCATTCTTCTCTGCATTTGTTTCCAAAAGCCCGCTATCACTAATAACAACAGAGTAACTGGATTCATTATAGGCGAGTAATTTTCCATTCCTATCATAAATGTTACCACGTGTTGCTTTTATTTCTCTTGATTCTACATTCAAGTATTCCTCTTTTTCAGCAATTACTGTACCTTCTACAATTTGTAACACAAATACTCGATATATCAAAACAGCAAACATTCCGGTAAAGATCAATGTAAGAGGAATCATACGAGAAGAAAACAATTTCTTTAATTTATCCAGTAAAACATCAAACACTATGATCCCTCCTTATAGCTTAGTTTGGTAAGTCCCAAATGTATCATATGAAAGAGCTTATAAAAAACTATCCCGACAAGTACCGTATAAATAACTCTTGGTAACATAATTCGATAAGCATAAAATCCTAAATTTAACCTACCACGAAGTAAAAACTCCGCTACATAATATAAGAAACAGTATACAAACTCACTTGCTGCAATTAAAAGTATAGGAATTGTATAATCCTCTTTATCATATATCTTGTTTGCATACCCGTTAAAATAACCGATAAACATATAAAGGATTCCATAGATTCCAATCACATTACCGATGGTACAGTCTAATAAAAGTCCGCAAGCCAAACCAGTAAACATACCTGGAAATATCCCCCTAGTATATGCTACGGTTACCACTAGAATCATCAATAAATCCGGAACGACATTGGCAAGCTCAAATGACGGAAATACTGCGCTCTGAAGTAAAAAGCATATTAAGATTTGTATTAAGGTTACCAAAACTCGTATCACGTCTTACCCCTATCTCAATTAAAAAAGAACACTTACTTTTCTAATTTTTCCTTTAATGTTGTTATAATTAATACTTCCTCCAGATGTTCAAAATCAACTGCTGGACGAAGATATCCTGATTTCGCCATATTACTAGAATCTACTTCAATATCATATGCATAGCCAATTAAGATACCCTGTAGATATTTGTTACTAATATGGGAAGTAACTACTTCATAACCGTCTTTGATATCTGCAGTCATACTGATTGCCTCGATACGAATTACACCATCATCTAACAATTGAAGATCACCTTTGACATCACAGATATCTGAAGTTTTTAAAAACATACCGCTGACATAGCTAGCATCATCGATAATGGAACGAACTTTAGCATAATTCTTACCAACCTCCGTTACAATACCAACTAATCCATTTCCAGCAAGAACATTCATATCTACTTTAATTCCATCCTCATATCCTTTATCAATTGTAAAAACATTATAGTAACTGTTAGAATCTCTCGATATAACTCTCGCTGCTACTTTTGGATAATCTGCGTATTTTTGGTCAACTTCGTAGAGTCTTCGAAGTCCATCGAGTTCATATCGATCCTGAATCAAAATACTATTCTCAACCTTTAGTGATTCGATTTGACTTTTTAACTTCTCATTCTCTTCGATTAAGTCTCTCATATTTGCCAATGTGTCTAATTTATCAGAAATATAACTACCAAACGTATTAATCCCCTTCTGCATTGGAGTAACCACGCCTCCAACTGCAGTTTTTAATGGGCTTAATAAGGTTTCATATCGAAATGATAAGAAAATCAGTATCAGGCATATCACCGTACAAAAAGTCAGCACATGCTTTGGCTGAATAGAAATCTTAGGTGTTTTCCTTCTCATGATTTACCATTAACCCCTTTTCTTGCGCATACTAGCGCATATTCAAGCTATTCTTTGATTACACATACGCTCACCTAGGAAAGAACAAAATCTGTTTCTTCCTAATCAATAAACATGTGTTATGTTATACTATGGATTAAACTCCATAATAGGTTTGCTTTAAAGTGAGAGCCAAAGAACTTAACTTAGGATCTTCAATAATTTTTCCAAGACCATTTACCACTGTATTGGCAGGATCATTGCATATATTAATTTTAAGGTCGGTGTCATGAGACATCAACTGATCGAGATATTTGATATTGGCAGAACCGCCGGTAATATAGATACCAAGGTCGATAATATCAGAAGAAATCTCTGGTGGAGTTCTTTCTAAGATAATACGGATGGCATCTATGATAGACAATAGATGTTCTGATATCGTCTCATAGACAAAGGAGGAGGTGATTTCCTTCTCTAACGGAAGGCCAGTAACCACATCACGACCAAAGACTTTTATTGTTTTTTCTTCACTCTTTAATGCACACGCTAATTCTTTTTTAATCGTTTCAGCTGTCTTGTGCCCGATATATAAATTATACTGCTTCTTTACATTAAGAATAATGGATTCATCTAATTTATTACCACCAATTGGTATTAATTTACTTAAAACAATACCACCCAATGACATAATAGAGACTTCTGTTGTGTCTGCACCAATATCAACAATCATAACACCACGTGCTTTGGTTACATTAAGACCAGCCCCCAAAGCATCCGCAATTGGTTTTTCTACAATACGGATTTTTTTACTTTTTGCATTTGAATTTGCTACTAAATCAAAAAATGCTCTTTTTTCAACTTCTGTAATATCTGTTGGTGTCGCAACTAAAAATTCAGCACCTGTAAATTTACCATGCTTTTTTCCAAGCTGGTCAAAGGCATGATTCAAAAGTGCTAACATATTCTCAATATTTGCAATAACGCCATTTCTAACAGGATAATTAACTTCGATATTGCTTGGCGCTTTCCCATACATCTCAAAGGCTTCATCGCCGATTGCGATGACACGTTTTTTGTCTGCTATCGCTATAACATTCTTAGCATCAAAAATTACGCCTTCGTTTTTCTTATATATCTTAATGGTGCTTGTTCCAAAATCAATGCCAAACAATTTTGCGGCCATAGTAAGTCTCCCTTCCAAATACTATATTACATTCACTACTTACATGGGAAGTTATATTATCGAAAACAAGACGTGTTCCGATAATCCGATTGACGGTGCCAAATCCACACCTTTTATCAGAAATTTTAATTAAACTTCTAATAAGTTTATATCATTCCCTGTTCTTTTAAACTTATATATCTATTGTCGCCAATAATGATATGATCCATAAGTGTTACTCCAAGTAATTCACCAGCTTCTTTCATTCGTTTGGTCACCACAATATCCTCTTTACTAGGTGTTGGGTCACCACTAGGATGATTATGAAGCAATATGATATAGACCGCCTCATACTTTACAGCTAATAAAAATACCTCTCTCGGTGACATAATCGATGCATTCACTGTACCTATCGAAATGATCTCTTCCCGAAGTAACTTACTTTTCGTATCAAACATTAGCAACCGTGATTGTTCGGTTTTTAAGCTTCTCATCTCCTGCATGTAATATTCTGCCACAGAATTTGGATCCGTATAACGTATCCCCTTAACAAATGCTGCTTTCGCCATCCGAATCGACAGTTCTGTTAAACAAAGAAGCTGAATCGCTTTCACTCTACCAATTCCATGAATACTCATAAAATCTTTTTGTGTCATACGTGAAATTCCTCGAAGACCCGGATAGGCATTCGAATAACTTAAAACTTTCGCAGCCAGTTCTGTACATCGCATTTCGCTAGAACCAGTGCGAAGAATTACCGCAATCAACTCGGCATCAGACAGGGCAGCTGCCCCGTCTCTTTCGCATTTTTCATAAGGACGTTCCGATGCAGGAAGTTCCTTCATAGAAAAAAACTGTTTCATTATAGCTCCATTCTACTCTCTCCAAGTAGCTAAGCCTATAGTTTTCGGTAAATAATCATAGAAATGACCATACCGATAATACTTGCAATGGTAATCTTAATGCGTAATCCAAAAGATAAGATTATAACACCAAGATTAAGACTCGTAATTCCGGTGCCGTCCGGTGATCCAAGCCCGAATTCTTGTCCAAAATTAAGCCATGAAAGCCAAGAGACATCCTTTGCTAAATACCCTATAAATCCACCAAGTACAATACCTGATAATAAAAAGATTAGTAAAGTCCATCCGTTCTTTCCTGCTAGTCTTGCCATGTTTTTCTCCATTCTTTTGCACGTTTTTCACATTTTAAGTTAATTCTGCAGATTTCACAGATAAACTTAGCAAATAGTTGATTTCTTACACATGCTTCCCTACTAAATCACCTTTAATATTATCATATCCCTGTATATTTGTACACAATAAATTGTGGAATTGGGTGTTTTATACCACAAAATAACACTATTTAAGATAACTTAACAAGCCCTGCCTCGACGAGTTTTTGTAACGACATCATGATACCAAATTTCGCATGATACCAAGTTAATCCTCCCTGAAAATATACTGCGTATGGTGGTTCAATAGGTGCATCCGCAGATAACTCAATGGATGAGCCTTGAACAAATGCTCCTGCTGCCATGATAACTTCAGAGTGATATCCTGGCATTGCCCACGGTTCTGGTGTTACGTAAGAATCTACCGGCGCTGCAGCCTGAATTCCCTTACAAAATTCAATAATTGCTTCCGGTGATTTAAGAGTTACCGCCTGAATGATGTCATAACGCTCCTCGGTACTATTAGGTATGACTGGAAAACCTAATTTTTCATAGATGTTCGCAGCAAATATAGCACCCTTTAATGCACCTGCTACAACAGTTGGAGCTAGGAAAAATCCTTGATACAGCGTTTGATTAATTCCTAAGGTCGCACCTACTTCTTTCCCTAGTCCAGGTGCTGTCAATCGATAAGCAGCATTGTCAACGTATTCTGTTTTACCTACGATATATCCTCCAATTGGTGCTAGACCACCACCCGGATTTTTAATTAAAGAACCAACACAAAGATCTGCTCCAACATCTGTTGGTTCTATCACCTCAACAAATTCGCCGTAACAATTATCAACCATACATATTAATTCAGGTTTGATACTTTTCACAAAAGCAATTAATTCACCGATCTGTTTTACAGAAAGAGTTGGTCTTGTCTGATAGCCTTTGGATCGTTGAATTGTTACAAGTTTTGTTCGCTCATTGATGCTTTTTCTAATATTATCATAGTCAAATCCACCATCTGGTAGTAAGTCAACTTGAGCATACGTAATTCCATACTCCTTTAAGGAACCTCTTGACTCTGTGATACCAATTACTCCTTCTAAGGTATCATATGGTTTACCTACTGGAGATAAAATCTCGTCGCCAGGACGTAAGTTCCCTGATAGCGCTATGGTTAACGCATGAGTACCGCTGACTAATTGCGGACGAACCAATGCTGACTCTGCGTGAAAAACTGCCGCATACACATCCTCTAACGTATCTCTACCTAAATCATTGTACCCATAACCTGTTGTAGCAGCAAAGTGAGTATCCGATACTCGATTATCTTGCATTGCTTTTAATACTTTTAACTGATTGTACTCCGCAACTTCATCAATTTTGTCAAATCTCTCTTTTAAACTACGACAAATTTCTTCACAAAAGTCTTGAACTTCTTTGTTTATTTTTAATTCATCATACATCGATGAAATGTTATTCTTGTTTGTGTCGTTATTCATGTTTCCTCCCGTCATGCGTATATCCATTACGATTTAAAATTTCTTTTTCTTTTAGCACCTCTAACATAGCAGCTAGAATCTCTTCCTCACTTTTATAATCTTTTTTTGATAACCATATTACATCTTGTTCTCGTTTAAACCATGTAAGCTGACGTTTAGCAAAATGTCTGGTATCTCTCTTCAATAAATAGATTGCATCTTCAAGGGAACATTCTCCCGCAAGATAAGCATAGATTTCCTTATAACCTAACCCTTGCATACTAACAAGAGAACGGTCATAACCTTGTTCTTTTAACCACTCAACCTCTTTTACAAGGCCACAATCTATCATCTTATCCACTCTAAGATTAATGTTTTCATATAGAACTTCACGGTCATTATTTAAGACAAAGTAAGCATATTGATAAGGTGATTCGTTCTTACTTTGCTCTTCATTATGTTTTGAAATCGGCTCTCCTGTTAATTTAAAATATTCGATTGCTCGTATTGTACGCTTTATGTTGTTTGGGTGAATTGCTTCTGCTGCTACTGGGTCACATTGCTTTAAAATATCATGTAGTTTTATAGCTCCCTCAGTTCTAGCATACTCTTCTAATTCCTTCCGATACGGAGTATCAGAATCATTTTCTGTAAAATCAATGTCCTTTAATACTGCTTGGATATAAAATCCCGTACCCCCTACTATAATTGGAAGTTTCCCTTTTGCATATATTTCATTGATTGCCTTCTTGGCACATTCTTTAAACTTTACTACATTAAACTCTTCGTCTGGCTCAAATTCATCCACCAGATAATGGGTCACACCATCCATCTCCTTCGGTGTGATTTTTGCCGTTCCGATATCCATATGGCGGTATACCTGCATCGAGTCCGCAGATATAATCTCTCCATTGATCCTTTTCGCAAGATCAATGGATAATTTTGTTTTTCCAACTGCCGTTGGTCCTGTTAATATGACCAATGGTTGCAAATAAATCACCTCTATTTCTTATAGCAATAACTTTGTACTTGTTTAAGTTTTCGCTATAGCACTCGTTTAAACTTTTTCTCTAATTCATACTTCGTCATGGAAATAATAATCGGTCGCCCGTGCGGACAATGAAAAGGATTTTCCAAGGTTAGTAGTTGTTTCATTAACTCATAGGCTTCTTCTTCACTTAGATTATAATTTCCTTTTACCGCCGCTTTACAAGATAAGGATGCAATCTTTTCTAAAATCACATCAGGAGTACCTCGTGAAATCTCTTCTACTAAGTCATCAATAAACTCGATTAATAAACGTTCTCCTGCAAGTCCAAACATATCAGCTGGAACTGCACTGACCGCATACTCCTTACCACCAAACGGTTCAATCTCAAAACCAAGCATGTTTAAGAACTCTTTATGATTCTTAATAGCTTCTTCCTCTCTAAGAGTAAGCGTAAGAATAATGGACGGACAGAGTTGTTGTGACATCGTATCCTTTTCTTTTAACCGCTTCATTGTAGACTCATACAATACCTTTTCATGCGCAGCATGCTGATCTATAATATAGAGCTGATTATGAAGTTCTATTAACCAATAAGTTTTAAATACCTGCCCAATAATTCGAGCTTGTTTCATACCTTCCTCTGATAAAAGAGAAAGTTCCTTCGGCAAATCCTCTTGCTCAAGTATCTCCTCTTTTTTAGGGAATAACGACATTTGGCTCTCATTTGCGGTATAGATTATGGATTCCTTTGTGAGATCAGAGTTCTCTTTTGCTAGCAACTCATCCTTATATTCATCGTGATTGTTTAAAACTCTACTTTCCGAATCATCAGCACTTTTCATTAAGTCCTTCATTTCAGACTTGGTTATGCTTTTATTGTCAGAAGAGTGAGTTTCTTTTAAATAAGAATTCTCTCCTTGTAAGGTTACCTCTTTTAAACGTCCAATTTCAGTCTCTTTTATATCAATGCTTTGTTCTCTTTTTGGATTTACCTGCATCTGATAACTTAGCGAATTTCTTTCTTTCGAAACTTGATATCCATCCCTTTGACTTTGCTCACGTGCTTTCGTCTCTAACCTTCTTCGATTTTCCTCAAATGGCTCCGGAGCACTTACGGTCTCCTTTTTTAAGGATTCTTTTTCTTCCGATAAACTTACCCTTGGAATCATATTGGTTTTATTGAGAGCATCTCTAATTGAAGTTAAGGTTAACTGATAAAGTTCTTCAAAATTATGAAAACGAATCTCCATCTTCGTTGGATGAACATTTACGTCAATAAATTCTGGGTTAATGCTAAAATGAATTGCTGTAAATGGATATTTATGTTGCATTGAATATGGACGATAAGCCTCTTCTATCGCCTTATTAATAATATTACTTTTTATATATCTGCCATTGATGAAATAGTTTTCATAATTACGATTTCCTCGAGAGATAATCGGTTTTCCAATAAAACCACTAATACTAATGTGTTCATTACCACTCTCGATAGCAACTACTTCTGCTGCTATATTCCTACCATAGACATGATATATAATATCCTTTAGCTGACTATTTCCAAATGTATGAAGTATAGTCTTATTGTTGTTAATAAACTTAAAAGAAATATTTGGATGAGATATAGCAAGACGTTCCAGCAAGTCACTGATATAGGAGGCTTCCGTCATCGCAGACTTTAAGAATTTTCTTCTTGCAGGGGTGTTAAAAAACAAGTTTCGAACAATAAATGTTGTTCCATCTGGACAACCAATCTCTGTCAAACTCTGCTCTTCTCCACCTTCAATCAGATACCGTACCCCTGTAAAAGCAGTTCTTGTTTTTGTTACAAGTTCCACCTGCGCAACAGATGCAATACTAGATAATGCCTCACCACGAAACCCAAGGCTTCCAACTGTTAACAAATCTTCGATACGCTTAATTTTACTCGTTGAATGTCTTAGGAAAGCAACAGGAATATCATCCTTTTCAATACCTCCGCCATTGTCAGTTATTCGAATAAAGCTTATGCCTCCATCCTTAATTTCCGCGGTTATCGCTGTCGCTCCTGCATCAATTGCATTCTCAATTAATTCCTTTACCACAGAAGCAGGTCGTTCCACAACTTCACCTGCTGCTATCTGGTTGATTGTACTTTGATCCAGTAATGCTATTTTTGACATAGTTACCTCCTTTCCAGTATCTAATTAAAAAGTTATCATGATTTATCTAAATAGAATAAATTCAATTTCCCAAAAGAATTAGGACTGAGAACGTATTTTTTTCTGTAATTTATCCAATTTTAACAATGCCTCCACCGGAGTCATATTCGCTAAATCATATTGATCAATTTCCTGTATTAACTTTTCAGAGAAATTAGAAGATGCTTTTTTGGGTTTTGGCTCATCCGTAAGAAAGAACGACATTTGTCCAAATGATCTTGGTTGTTCCTTGGAATCATTCGTTGCAGATACGATATGTCTTGCCTTTTCTGCAATGTCTTTTTCACTTAACTCTTCTACGATTTCTCTTGCTCTAGCTAGCACTGAGCTTGGTACACCAGCAAGTTTTGCAACCTGAATACCATAACTCTTATCTGCACCACCTTTTATGATTTTACGAAGAAAGACAATATCTTCTCCTTGTTCTTTTACAGCGATACAATAATTATTGACTCCAGAAATCATTCCTTCTAACTCTGTTAACTCATGATAATGAGTCGCAAACAAAGTCTTAGCTCCAAGAAGTGACGTATTACTGATATGCTCAATGACTGCCCAAGCAATACTAAGTCCATCAAATGTACTCGTACCACGACCAATCTCATCTAAGATTAAAAGACTGTTCTTCGTTGCATTTCGAAGTATGTTCGCAACTTCAGTCATTTCCACCATAAACGTACTTTGACCGCTTGCTAAATCATCGGATGCTCCCACTCTGGTGAAGATTCGATCTACTATTCCAATATTTGCATAGGAGGCTGGAACGAAACTTCCTACCTGAGCCATTAATACAATTAATGCAGTTTGTCTCATATAGGTTGATTTACCGGCCATATTAGGACCAGTAATGATGGATATTCTTTTCTCTTCATTATCAAGATACGTATCATTTGAGACAAACATATCATTTGGTATCATTTGCTCTACAACTGGGTGTCTACCTTCCCTAATATCAATGGTTCCATTATTATTTAACTCTGGACGAACAAACTGATTTCTCTCGGCAACGTAAGCCAGTGAAGCAAACGCATCAATTTTCGCTACTGCTTTCGCAGTTTTTTGAATACGTTTCACCTCTTTCGCAATTTGATCTCTAATTTCAGCAAACAAATCATACTCAAGAGAAAACAAACGATCTTCTGCATTCAAAATTTTATCTTCTAATTCCTTAAGCTCTGATGTCGTATAACGCTCAGCATTAGCAAGGGTTTGCTTTCGTATCCAATTTTCCGGTACCAGACTTGCATAAGAATTCGTTACTTCAAGATAATAACCAAAAACACGATTATATTTTATCTTTAAATTCTTAATCCCGGTCTGTTCTTTTTCTCTTGCTTCCAGTTCCGCAAGCCAAACTTTACCTTCTGTTTTCGCCTTTCGAAGGGTATCTACTTCCTCATGGAAACCTTCTTTTATAATACCACCTTCTTTAATACCAATCGGTGGTTCTTCTGCAATAGAGCGATTAATCAAACTCTGTAAATCAGAGAGTGCATCCATCTCTTCTTGAATTTGTGTTAACAACTTAGATTCACAGGTAGATAATAAGTATTTGATATGTGGAAGCATCGATAAGGAAGAAGCAAAAGCGATTAAATCTCTTGGATTTGCGCTTTGATAACTAATTTTTCCCATCAAACGCTCTAAGTCATAGATAGAATTTAGATATTCTCGAATTTCCTCTCGCGTTATTACATTGTTATTCAGTTCTGTAATTGCATCGTATCGAGCTAGTATCCCATCCACAGTGATAAGTGGCTGTTCAACGAAGCTACGAAGCATTCTTGCTCCCATAGCTGTTTTTGTCTTATCTAAAACCCAAAGAAGAGACCCTCGCTTTTGTTTTTCACGAAGTGTCTCCGTTAATTCTAAGTTTCTTCTACTAGAACTATCAATCACCATATAACGGCTGGTACTATACGGTGTAATATGTGTCAAATGACTGAGTGAATTTTTCTGTGTGGTATAAAGATATTTTAAAATAGCTCCAGCTGCATTCACACCAATCGAATAGTCTTTTAATCCTAAACCATCTAAAGAACCTACTTTAAAATGCTCTTTTAATGTCTTTACACTCTGTTCAGTGTCGTAATACCAGTCTTCAAAAGTTGAGAGTGCAATCTGATATCTGTTTTTTAAATCTTCGATATCAAAACCAGATTGAAGAAACTCTGGATTACAAACAATTTCCGAAGGAGCATATTTATATATTTCATCTAAAATCTTACGGCTATTCTCAACCTCTGTAACATAGTAATCCCCTGTTGTAATATCAACCGTTGATATGCCACAAAGATCCTCCGAGAATATAATTCCCATAAGATAATTGTTTCTCGTTTCATCTAGCGCCTGGGTATTAAGATTAGTACCAGGCGTAACAATTCGTATAACCTCTCTTTTTACAATTCCTTTCGCTAACTTTGGATCTTCTACTTGCTCACAGATTGCAACTTTATATCCTTTTCCTATTAGCTTTGAAATATACCCTTCTGCTGCATGGTAAGGGATACCACACATTGGAGCACGTTCTTCTTGTCCACAATTTTTACCTGTCAAGGTTATCTCTAATTCCTTTGAAGCTACTAAGGCATCTTCAAAGAACATCTCATAGAAGTCCCCCAAACGATAAAAAAGGATACAATCCTTATATTGTTCTTTTGTCTCCACATACTGTTGCATCATGGGAGTTAGTTGTGCCATCTTAGCCTCCATTCTGGCGCATTTGTGCCTTTTCATAACAGTGACAATTTGCATACTTACACAAGTAGCCTACGTTTATCACATAATTTATCAATATTGTCAGGTTGTCATAATAGCAACAAGATTTATTCCACTATAATATCGTCTGCTAAATTTCCACCATCCGCTGCTGTTGTTGCAAGTACATCGCAGCGCTCATTTTGAGGATGTCCATCGTGTCCTTTTACCCAGCAAAACGTTACTTCATGTGGCTTCATTGCAGCAAGCAAACGTTTCCATAAATCCACATTTTTTACAGGTTCATTCTTACCACGTTTCCATCCTTTTTTTATCCATCCATCAATCCAATGTTCGTTAAATGCTTTTACTACATATTGAGAATCCGAATAAAGCGTCACCAAGCAAGGCTTTGTTAACGCTTCAAGTCCAACAATAGCTGCCATTAACTCCATTCGGTTATTTGTTGTTTTCTTATAACCACCAGAGTATTCTCTAATATGTTCTACACCAGTAGAATCAATATAAGATAAGATGGTTCCGTATCCTCCGGGACCATCTGGGTTTCCTCTAGCAGCACCATCTGTATAAATGGTAACCTTCATAAAATCCTCCATTCTACCGCCGCCTGTGAATATGGGTAAGAAGGAGGTTATCTATTCGATAACCTTCCATTCTCCCTTATCTAGAAATTCATTCGCTGATTCTGTTGCAGCTTCAATAATATCATCATTATATCCAATGATGCTAAGAAGTTTGATCGCATTTTTAGAAACTGCTCTGCCTTTATTTAAGACATAGTCAAATAATATATTATTATCCACAACCTGTTCTTGGAAGTGGTAATTGGAATAATACTTCTCAAGAATATGAGTTAACTCTATATCATGAGTTGCAGCAAAGCACATTGCATTGCCTTTTGATAAGCTTAATAAAATACGAGAAGACGCTGCAATACGTTCTAATGTATTCGTACCGCGAAGCACTTCATCCACAAAGCATAGGGTTGGAACTTTATCCTCAAGCATATCAAGAATTCTTTTTAAAGATTTGATCTCAACAATATAATAACTTTCATTTCCGTAGAGATTATCCTGTAATGCCATAGAAGATGCAACCTTAAAAAAGCTAGCATGATAATTATCACTCATTACGGTATAAATCGTCTGAGCTAAAATGGCATTGATCGCAAGGGTTTTAATAAATGTTGATTTACCTGACGCATTAGAACCTGTAATTAATACACTTTTGTGCTCTTTAATGCTGTTTTTTACCGGACTATTTAACATTGGATGATAGATATTCTCTGCTTCAAGAAAAGGTTTCTCACTCTTTTGTAGCTTAGGAAGACAATATTCCTCCATCAACTCACGAAAAGAGGCAACTGCTATCATACTATCAATCATACCTAAGATCTCGTAAACACGGTTTAATTCTCCTTGTTTGTCATCAAAGGTATTCATCATCGAATTAAATTTGATTAAGTCTATATGAAAAATCATACGAACATAGTCTAAAAACATATCTGCAAGGCTTCCATTTGGATTTTTCGAAGCAACCACTCCTGCACCTTTTCGAAAACCTGCATAACTCTTAGATATTTTACTAAGGTTGTCCTTATACTGACTAATTTCTTCAATGTCAATTTCACTTAAGTTTTTCGCACTATCAAGTAATCGTATAATATACGTAACTACTTGAAAATACTTTTCTATCTCAGCTTTCCGTTTATAATAACGAACAATATTATTAATTACAGTACCAGCTGTTAATAAAAATCCAATCATCGGATCTACAAAGATGAAAGCGATTGCTAACACTACAGAAAGTATTAAAAAGAAATGAGTTGCATTATTTTCTCTTGGTAGATTATTGAGGCGATTCATGTATTCATATACACTAATGTTTCTTAACTTACCCATACCAGAAAGAATCGTCTGCACCTCAAGACGTTTTTCTTTGTTCGTTCGGAAAAATTCAATCAATCGATTACGTTCTATTAATTTTTCTTCTGAAAATTCAGGTTGATGTAGTAATGCAAATAAATATTCTTCACCAACAGCACTACAGGTATTATTTACAGTCATAAAAATCTGATCCATATCAAGATCATTCCATGTAATGGCATCGATATCTCCAGATTCTCTTTGCATTGCTTTATAGTATGTGGAAAGTGAATTTAATTTTTCTTGTGTAAATTCATCTTTTGGCACATCACCCCATTGTCGGTTTAATTTTGCAATTAACTTCTTTTTACTATTATCCTTATCGTATTCTATTTTAATCACGATTCCAATAAAAAAAGCGATAATTATTATCATTACAGTTAGCATGCTGGATTCCCTTTCTTCTGTTTATGTCATCTAGTTTTCGTTATACCTTCTTATTATAGGAATATCGACTATTAATGTCAATGGTATTGTAAAGGGTGCCGTATCAGAAATTAAAGTTTCTGAACACGACACCCCAGTTATTCTTATTGCAAATAGCTTCTCATTGTAACTACTTTACGATAATACATATTAGAAATTTTACAACCTGTTTTTCTTCCACTCTCATGGATAACTTGATTATTGCCAATATACATAGCTACATGGTTTACTCGACCGCGACTATCACCATAGAATACTAAGTCTCCTGGTTTTATTGTAGCACTCGTCACTTTGGTTCCACCACGTGCCATTTCTGAAGATGTCCTTGGAAGGCCAAGACTTGATGTATTCAATCCACATTTTTTATATACAGCCCATACAAATCCAGAGCAATCTGCACCTGTAGTTAAGCTTGTTCCTCCCCAAACATAACGAAGACCAATATATTTTTTAGATTCATTCACCAAATTGTATCGAATCGGTGAAGAGTTCGCGGCTTCAACATCAACCTTAGAAGCTGTTTTCCATTTGTATCCTACATCAACAAATTCCCTTGCTATATATCCGACAACTTCTTCTCCTTCGGAATCATCTAAAGCAATCTTTACCCAAAGAACTGCACCAGGATCATTTTTAGTAACTACCTCTGCACTTAATACTGCGAGATCTTCTCCATTAACTACTTCCTCAATAATGTTATCCTTAGAGAGGGTAGATGGTTCTTTTCTAACATTAACAGAGTTTGCTGTAACCGTTGCCAAAAGGCTTGCTACCTCTCTCGCCTTAGTTACACCTTCTTCTCCCATATATAGATAATCCGTTGAAACATATCCTGTAACAGAGCCAGATTGTATCTTAGCCCATCCATCTTTAACTTCTAACACAATTCCATAGGAATCTTTCGTTAAAATACCAATGATGTTATATGAAGTACCTGCCTTTTCTCTTATATTCACATAATCATTGCATTTAGCAATTGCTATATTCTCTGGTATAGAAATCTGAGAAGATAAAAGAGTTGTTGTTTCTGATTTACTAGCATTGTCATCACTTACATATTGATTCAATACTTTTGATAACCCTGCTAGGGATGTTTCTTCTTTTATTTCTTCTGCCTTTATTGTGATAACTTGCGAAGAACATACTAATATCGCTGCTATTGTCATGGCTGTCGTTACTTTCTTTATTGCCTGCTTCATGACATACCTCCCAGATTTTATTCTATTTCTCTTTTTTACTGCGATGTATCAACTTTAATCAAAGTTGCTTGCAATTGTTACGCTATAAGAAAAAGTAGGATCTTATCTATTATTATTGTATTACGAAATTATTACATATATTACAGGAATTATACCAATATCTAGCAGAGATGTCAATGTATACATGTAAGTTCTTCTTTTTCTTGTGCAAAATCACAAATTCTGTAAATTACTGTTTATGTTGCGCAAGCTTTTATCATCAGAAAAAATGCTCTAAAAAAAGTGCTGTCTCATTTAATAATCTCCAATGAGGCAACACCTTTTTCTTAAACCCTTATTAAATGATAATACAAATCAATCCACCATTGCTTTCATTGATAATTCTTTGCATGGTTTCTTGAAGTTTCATTTGACTGTCGTCATTCATCTTGTTAATCTTAGAAGCAATTCCTTCATCTACTAACTGTTTCATTGTCTTACCAAAGATATTCGTCTCCCAGATACCCTCTGGAGAAGTTTCAGCTTGTTCTTTCATATAAGCAATTAAATCAAGAGCTTGTTCTTCAGTTCCAACAATAGGTGCAATTTCTGTTTCAATATTTGCCTGAATCATATGTACCGAAGGAGCATTTGCTTTAATCTTAACACCATATTTATTACCATGTCGAATCACTCTTGGTTCTTCAATCATTATTTCATTCTGGGAAGGAGATACGACTCCATAACCTTTATGCTTTACTTGTTCACAAGCACTACTAACTTTCTCGTATTCGTGTTTTTTTGCTGCAAGCTCTTTGATCATCTTCATAAATTCGTATTCACCGCTTACAGGGATTCCTGTCATCTCGCTGATAATGTCATAATAGAAGCGGTTATCGATGTCAACGATCATTCTAACACTACCATCTTCCATTACCATTTTATCTACTTTAAACTCATTGATATATGGATTGTCAACGGTACAATTTTCAACATTCACATCCTTCATCAAGTGAAGTTTTCGAAGCATCTCTTTTGCTGTTTCAATAATCGATTTTTTAATATAATGGTCTCTCGGAAACATTTCAATCCATTTTGGAAGAAAAAAGCTTATTTCCGTAATTGGGAACACTGATAATACATTGCTAAGTATTCTACCGATATCCTCTTTCTTTAACTGCTCACAATTGATCGGCATAACAGTGACATCATATTTATCACCTAGTTTTTCTGCTAACAGTTTGGTGTCTTCTGACATAGGACGATTGGAGTTTAATAACACAACAAAAGGTTTCCCTATCCGTTTTAGCTCTTCAATAGTTCTCTCTTCCGGTACAACATAGTTATCTCTTGGAATATCTCCAAAACTACCATCGCAAGTTACAACGATACCAATTGTGGAATGATCATTAATAACCTTCTTTGTACCAAGTTCTGCTGCTTGTGTAAAAGGTATCTCATAATCAAACCAAGGAGTTTTTACTAAACGTTCCTGCTCATTTTCCGTATGACCGAGGGCACCTTCCACCATGTAACCTACACAATCAATCATACGTACCGATAAGTCAACATCTCCAAGCACTTGAATATCGACTGCTTCTTTTGGTATAAACTTTGGTTCGGTAGTCATCACAGTTTTTCCTTGAGCACTCTGCGGTAACTCATCAATGGCACGCTCTCTACTATGTACATCCTCTATATTCGGTATTACTAACAAATCCATGAATCTCTTGATGAAAGTGGATTTTCCCGTTCGAACCGGGCCTACAACACCGATATATATTTCTCCATTGGTTCGGGCTTTGATGTCTTTGTATACATTAAAATTATCCATAACAATACCCCTTCCATATAATTACAAGCTAGTAATATATATGAAAGGGGCATTTAAAATATTCTTAGTTCTTTGTCTCTTCTTCTACTATTGCTTTAATTCGATTCATAACCATTTGAAGTGCCACTTGATTTTCACCACCGCGAGGAATGATGATATCAGCATGTTTTTTTGTTGGCTCAACAAATTGTTCATGCATTGGCTTCACAGTATTAATGTATTGCGTAATGACAGACTCCAAACTACGTCCTCGTTCCTTAACATCTCTTAAAATACGACGTACCAAACGTTCATCCGCATCTGTGTCCACAAATATCTTAATATCCATCAAATCACGAAGTTCTTTGTTTTCGAAGATTAAAAAACCTTCTATAATAATAACCTTCGTTGCTTTTATATGGACTGTTTCCTGAGTACGATTATGCTCCGAGTATGAATATACAGGACAATCAATCGCTATCCCTTGCTTTAAACTACGGATGTCTTTTAACATACGCTCCGTATCAAATGCATTAGGATGGTCGTAATTAATCTTAACACGTTCTTCAAAAGGCATATCATCATGTGCCAAATAATAACTGTCATGACATATCAATTCTACATTATCACTAAATTCCTCTTTCAAGCGTGCTGCAACCGTCGTTTTTCCAGAAGCAGATCCACCTGCTACTCCGATTACTATTACCTCTTTCATCTATGGCCTCCAAAAACTTATTCAGCTACTGTTTCTTATTCTCCAACAATTTCAGCTACTGCAGCTCTGATCTTATCACACTGGCAGTTAGCATAGAAGTATTCTTTAAACTTCGCGCCACTTAAAGCACCTTTTACTAACTCTTGGTCTAAGTTCTTTAAGATTGTAACTAAATCAACATGAGTAACTTTCTTTACTTCATTTAATATCTTTCTATTCTTCTCCATTGGGATAGCTCTTTCCTTTGGATAACCTTGTCCACTTTCACCATCAAATAACTTTTCAAAAATATATTGAAGGTTTAATTCAGCACCCCAACCAAATCCCTTTGCAAATGGAAGAGCAATTGCGTTACCGTCGTTAATCTGTGAAAACATGAAAGCATCGGATGGATCCACTACATGACCACATACCACGTTAGGGAAGGAGTTACATGCAAGCATTGCACCTTCACCAGTACCACAACCTGTAATTACATAATCCGCTGCCTTAGAATTAATTAATACGGCAGCTAAAATACCAATCTGAACATAAGTTAAGGAATTTGGATCCTCAGCACCGAACATACCATAGTTGTATACTTCGTGTCCCATTGGTTCAACTACTTTTGTTAGACTTTCATAAATTATTGTGTTTTTAGCCGCTTGGCTGTTTTCGTTAATTAATGCGATTTTCATTTGTTTTTCTCCTTTTTTACCATTCTAATGAATTGTTTTCTTGTGTCTTGTCACGAAGTAGCAAATCACTTACTGCTGCCTTCGCAGATTTATCTTCAAACAATACTAAGTTGATCTGCTCCACAATAGGCATCTCAACATTATATTGTTTGGCAAGCTTTAATGCAGCTTTCGCAGAATAAACACCTTCTACTACTTGCTTTACTTCATCCATAGCTTCCTGCATCGTATAACCTTTTCCGATTAGGTAACCGGCATTACGATTGCGGCTATGTTTGCTTGTACAGGTTACAAACAAATCACCAACTCCAGATAACCCTGAAAAAGTCTCAAGCTTACCGCCCATTTTCATACCAAGACGGCTAATTTCAGCTATTCCCCTTGTCATAAGCGCTGCCTTTGTATTATCGCCAAAACCTAATCCATCGGCAATACCAGCTGCCAAAGCGATAACATTTTTTAAAGAACCACCTAGCTCAATTCCAATGATATCTGGACTTGTATATACTCGAAAGCAGTCATTCATAAAAGCATCTTGAATGAGAGAAGCTGTTTTTTTCGATTTTGCTCCAACAACGCAAGTCGTTGGAATTCCGCGACTAACCTCTTCTGCATGGCTAGGGCCTGACATCACTGCCACATCAGCGTTTGGAATCTCTTCTTCAATAATATCAGTTAAGGTCTCTAAGGTCGTTTCTTCAATACCCTTACCTACATTTACTATGATGGTATGATCCTTAACGTAAGAAGCAACTTTTTTTGCAGTTGCCCTAACATATGGTGAAGCTACCGCAAATACAACAAATTCTGGAGCTTCAAACGTATCGCTTAGGGAATTAGTCACTACTACTGAAGCTGGTAACACAGCACCAGGAAGATTTGGAATATTTCCTCGGTCAGTATTTAATGCTACCACTTCATTTTCTAAAGCAGACCATAGTGTTACTTCATGTCCATTATTACTAAGTAAAATTGTAAGTGCTGTTCCCCAGGTTCCTGCACCAAGAACACTTATTTTCATTATAACCTCGATTCCGGCACCTTAGCGCCTTTTATAACGTTACCAGCTTAATACTTAGCTGTTTTTCTCTATTTTTACTTTCTGTCCAAACTTGTTTTCAGTACCATTTATTAAACGTTTAATATTAGCACGATGCATGTATATCGCAGTTGCTACATACAAAAGGGCAAGAATAAACATATGTACCTCGCCTTTATAGCAAATTAATATCCAAACAGGAAACAAAAGGGACATTAACATAGAGCCTAAAGATACATATTTTGTGATGATAACAACTGCTGCAAAGATAACGATAAAAAATGGTATCAATAACGGATCAAATGCTGCCATGACACCAGAGGTAACTGCTATCCCTTTTCCTCCTTTAAACCCTAACCAAAATGGATAGCAGTGGCCAAGTACAACTCCAAAGCCCGTATATAATGCTAGAAGTTGATTATATTCCACATCTTTAAAAATGATATTACGAAATAATATAATTGGAATAATCGCTTTTAAGAAATCACCAAGGTAGGTGAGAACTCCTGCTTTCCAACCAAGAGTTCTTAACGCATTTGTTGTACCAGCATTTCCACTTCCGTATTTACGAATGTCTACATGATTGATTTTACCTACAACATATCCAGTAGAAAAACAGCCAAAAGCATAGCCAGACAACAAACAAACTATTATTCTCCAAACCATGACAAAATCCTCCCCGATTTCATTAGTCATTGTTACTAACTATATATTAGTCATTTTCTTTTCGTTCACGGATAAAGAATTTTAATGATGTTCCAGAAAAACCAAATGCTTCTCTAATTTTATTCTCAATGTATCTAGTATAGGAGTAATGCATTAACTCCTTATCATTTACAAAGATTACAAAAGTTGGTGGTTTGACTGCTACTTGCGTAATATAATACAAGCGAAGTCTCTTACCCTTATCAGATGGCGGTTGCTGAAGCGCTGTTGCCTCCATCATGATTTCATTAAGTACACCAGTTGAAATACGAAGATTTCTATTTTGAATAACAACTTCAATGGAATCAAATAGTTTTGTTAAACGCTGACCAGTCTTTGCTGAAATAAACATAATTTCTGCATAAGGTAAGAAGGATAAGATTTCACGGATACGATTTGTATACTTATAAATTGTCTTATCATCCTTTTCAACTGAATCCCATTTATTAACAGCAATAATAATACCTTTACCACGTTCATGTGCAATTCCTGCAATTTTTGCATCTTGCTCGGTAACACCTTCGTTGGCATCAATCACAACAACTACAACATCAGCACGTTCTACCGCAGTTACCGTACGAATGATACTATAGCGCTCAATTTCTTCTTTTATTTTATTCTTACGACGAAGACCAGCTGTATCAATAAAGATATACTCTTTCTCATTCCAGGTTACCGCAGTATCAATCGCATCTCTTGTTGTACCAGCGATATCAGAAACAATCACACGATTTTCTCCAAGTAATTTATTAATAATTGAAGATTTTCCAACGTTTGGTTTTCCAACGATTGCAATTCGTGGACGTTCATCCTCTTCTGCTTCTAATGCCTCTGGCGGAAAATGTCCAACAATAATATCAAGCAAATCACCAAATCCTAACATCGAAGCGGCGGATACCGGAATCGGATCACCTATACCTAAATTATAAAACTCATATACATCCGGCATAAATTTTTCAAAACTATCTACTTTATTTACAACCAATATAACAGGCTTTCCGGATCTTCGAAGCATATCCGCAACTTTATGGTCTGCATCCACAAGACCTTGACGAACATCTACTACAAATACTATAACATCTGCGGTTGCAATGGCAATCTCTGCCTGCTCTCGCATGTAAGTAAGCATCATATCCTTACTTTCCGGTTCAATACCACCGGTATCAACCATTGTAAATTGCTTATCGAGCCAGGTAATGTCTGCATAGATACGATCTCTTGTAACACCAGGAGTGTCCTTAACAATCGAAATACGATCACCAGCCAAAGCATTGAATAAGGTGGATTTCCCAACATTTGGTCTACCCACTACTGCAACTATCGATTTACTCATATAAACCTCAATTCCGGCGTTTAAGCGCCTTTTAATAACGATAATAATTTATGCATTAGCACAAATTAATGGATGAAAACTCTATTTTCACCCTATCTATCTCCTACGCTTATTGCGTATATATTAAGTTTGTACCAAATACATATAAGGTACAAAACTTTCTAACTCTAACTCTCACCTATCATTGCATGAACCAATGACATTCCATCTGATTTTACAATACGAATAGTTGTTTGTAAAGCCTTTTCAATATCTTTCACCGTCATATCATCAAGAAGCAGCTCTTCTCCAGAACGTAACATTACATTTGGCATCAGTAATGCTTCTCCCAGTGGTTTATCCTTTAATTGTGCTATTATATCTTGACCGGTGAGCAATCCAGTAACCGTAATTTCCTCACCAAAGAAATGATTTACAATTGGATAAACATGAACTGTAATGTTCTTAAACTTGTCCATTACTTGTTGTGCTATCTGAAACATAATATCTGAAGCAAGCATACCAGTAATCATGGATACCTCTGATTTCTTATCCGATGTTTCGATACTAGCGAGATAATCTGTAACCTCATCAATCAATGAACGCACCATACCAACACCATTTTCTATCTGAGGGTAACCTTCGTAATAGTCTTCCGTAGGAACCTTAAGACCTGCATTGATATACCATTCATCGCTGGCATAGACAAAACGAGTACCTCTTTCTTTTTTAATCTTCTTTTGCCAGCCTTCAATTTGTTCGACTACTTTTAAAGACTCGTCTTTCGTAAACTTTCGAAGTTTAGTTAACTTATCGCGGTATTTGCTTAATCCCACTGGTACTACTGATAAGGATTTCATAAATGGAAGATACTTTGATAGGTCTTCTATCGTCTTATCAAGCTCTACTCCATCGTTGTACTCCGGACATAATACGATCTGTCCGTTCATCTCTATGCCTGCCTCATAGAACTGGTCCAAGTAAGATAAGGTATCTGCCGCAAAGCGATTGTTTAACATCTTTTTACGGAGCTCACCATTGGTCGTGTGCACAGAGATATTAATTGGAGAAAGTTTATAAAAACAGATACGATCTACTTCCTCTTTGCTCATATTAGTCAGCGTAATATAATTACCCTGTAAGAAGGATAATCTTGCATCATCATCCTTAAAATATATGGTATCTCTCATTCCTTTTGGGTTTTGGTCGATAAAGCAAAAGATACACTTATTACGACAGGATTGATAACAATCCATTAACCCTTCTTCAAACTCAATTCCAAGATCTTGTTCATAATCTTTTTCAATCTCTAATTCCCATTCCTCACCATTTGGCTTGCGAACTAAAAGAGTTAGAAATTCATCATTTATCAAATAATGATAATCAAGTACATCTTTAATTTTCTTTCCATTTATACGAAGAAGCTCATCGCCGTAAGATAACTCTAGCTCCTCGGCAATACTTCCTTTTTGAACATCTTTTATATAATGTCTACTCGAATTATTGTGTTCCATGATAACTCCTATCTATCTGTCTGGTTCTACATTTCACCATGTTCCATAACCTATAGTTTACCATCCAAAAGACAGTAACGCAATATAGATTAGCTTTTTTTAGAGATGGAGTTTTCTTCCTATCATTATTTCACCTCAGTTACATCATATTGTTGAAACAAAGATAGTAAATCTTTTGATTGTTCTTCTACATATTTAAAAAAACACTTCTCACTCTCTAATAATAGCTTTCCAAGCTCCACCATAGCAACTGGAACATCCTCTTTTTTCAACGCTGCAATCCTATCTCCTAATTTTGTACTTAAAACCCCTATCTTCCCGCCAAGATATACTTCATAAACGTCATATACCTCTCCGTTCATAAATTGTTTTTTTCCAACAAAACCAAGAGGTGCAACCTGATGTCGTCCACAACTATTCGGGCAACCAGAAATCTGAATTCTTGGAAATAAATTTTCATCAAGGCCTTGATTTCTAATTGCTGATAGAATCGCTTTCATAAGTTCCCTTGACTCTAAGATACCAATCTGGCACGTTGGTACACCCACGCAACTAAATCCCATTGAAAGATTTGTCATAAGATTCTCTCCAGCAACCATTTTTAATATTTCATTCGCTTGCTCTAGAGTTAAATTTCTAATATACATTTCTTCTTCCATTGAAAGTCTTACCTGTGGGTGATTGTTTTGGCCAAAATCCTTTGGTATGATCTCATCTGAAGATATCTCTTCTAATCTATTGTCTCTTGGGTCACTTGAGATTTTATCTAAATAGTCAATTAATAGCTCCAATGTTTCAACTGAAAGGATACCAAATGGAGGATGTAAAATAACAGTATAGAGCCCTGGTTGTTTTTGTGCTTTTCTATTGTTTGTATTTTTTTCAAAATCCCACGATTCTTCTTTACATAACTTTGGTTCTAGCTTCACATAGTCTAGTATTTTTTTTACCCTTTTTACATGTTTTTCAAAAGCTTCAAAGAACGCTTCTACTCCTATCTTCTTTGGTATATATCTCGTTCTTGCTGTTGCTTTATTTTGATAATCCCCTAGTTCAATATAAGTGCGAATCATTGCTTCCACATAATACATCACATCGGAAGGTGGGATTAAATCAGGATATTCGATTGCTTTTTCAGGATTTTTACCTAGTCCTCCTGCTAAATATACACGAAAATAAGGTTTTCCATCCATTAGCACTGCCACAAATCCTAAATCATTAATAGTAGCACAAGACGTATCTTTCTCTGAATTAGAAAAAGCTACTTTAAGCTTTCTTGGAAGAAGGTATCCTGACGCTTGTTTGATAAAAATTTCTCCTACTTGCATAGCATATTGTGTTACATCAAATGCTTCCCCTTGTTCTACACCAGACATTGGGGATAAGGAGACGTTTCTAGGATAATTACCACCTCCACCTCGGGTAAATAAACCATAATCCATAGCATCCTTCATTATCTCACAAACCGCATCAAGGGTTAAATCATGCAGTTGTATTGTTTGTCTAGTTGTTAGATGTATTCCTTTTAGATTGTATTGCTTTGCATAAACTAGTACTCGTTTTAGATGTGTTTTACTAACGTATCCAGATGGCAGACGTAGACGTATCATAAAATCTTTTCCACCACGTTGCGCATAGACGCCCATTCCACCTGATTTTCCTTTAAATTCAGGAACCTTCATCTCTCCACGTAAAAAAGATTTGCCAAGCTCTTTAAATAAATCAATTTCCTCTTTGTATTGCCTTGCAAATGTTTCCATAAATTCCTCCTTTTTAAATAACTTCGTATTTTTTAGCGAACTAGGTCGACGCAAATAACAACTCAGTTCTTATATGTTGATTAAAATTCTTCAAATTGAATCAAAATATACATAAACATTCCCAATTTAGAAGGTGATTTCAAGTGATGAAAAAAAGATTATACTCCCTTATTCTATTGCTATTCGTTATCCTGGTTTGCGGTTGTAGCAAAGAAAGTAAAAAAGAACCGCAAACCTTAATTTATAATTCCAATGCTCCTTTCACCCTATATGGAAGTATCTCCTTAGAACAGCAAATAAAAACATCCGATATGACAGGTCTTTATAAGTTACAAAAACTACCTCTTTCCGGTATATACCCAGTTAGAAACTATCTTGCAAAAAAGATAGCTTTTTCTTTTGATGTAAAACCATCCATAACACCCGATTTTGTTCAAACGAATGCTAAACCAAACAGTAATAAGTCCCATGTCATAATTGATGCTAGTGGTTTTTTCACTACTTTTACTACACCACCTAAAAAAGTTGCTGTTCTATCTTCTTCTTATGTACAAGTTTGGCAAGATGCTGGAGGGGTGGTTTCCATTACCGTTTCAGAAAGTATTAATCGAGGTTTTTTAAAAAAAGAAGAAATAACTTTAGTCGGGAATGGAACAGGAAAAGATATTAATGTGGAACGATTACTTAAATTAGAACCTGATCTTGTTATTCTTACAAACGACTTTCCGGAACATATTGAACTGGCAGATACCTTAAGAGATAAAAATATTAAAACATTGTTGTTTCAAGTAGACAACTTTCTTGATTATCTGTCCATGTTAAAATCCTGTACAACAATCCTAGAAAAACAAGATCGTTATCAAACTTATGGTTCAGAAATACTAAATACTGTTGAACGTACCATGGTGGAATCCATTAATCAAAAAAAACCTCCTAAGGTGCTTTTATTAAATGCAAGCCTTCAAGAAATTCATATTAAGTCAACTGATGATTTTGTAGGTGAAATGCTAAATGATCTGGGTGCCATCAATATTGCATCTAGTTCATCTTTTCAATCCGATGTTCTTACCCCAGAAAATTTATCATATTCAAACATTGACCAAATTTTTATATCTACTATGGGTGACGAAGTTGAAGAAATAAAACAATTCGTTGAACAAGAATTTCTAAAGAATCCATCTTATCAAAATCTAAAGGCTATCAAAGAGAATCAGTGTTATTTTCTTCCAGAAGAATGGTTTTCCCATAAACCGAACAAAAACTGGGGTAAAGCCTATGAATATCTAGCAAATTTATTATATCCTAAGGAGTCGCCATGATATTCCTTGTTATGAAATACTTTATCTATTTGCAATTCCAACTGAAAGGAGAACAACTCCATGCTCAAATACGAGAACATTACTGCTGGATTTAAAAATACTGCGGTAATCAATGATATTAACGTATCCTTTCCTTATGGTACTGTTACTGCAATTCTAGGTCCAAATGGTTGTGGTAAATCAACTTTAGTACAATGTCTGGCAAATAAAAAACTGTTACTAGAAGGTTCCATTACATTAGATGATATTCCTCTTTATTCTCTTACTCCAACAAGAAGAGCAAAGCGTATCGCCCATTTACCACAAATTCGTGAAGTACCCTCCATGAATGCGGAAACCTTAGTAGAACAAGGACGTTTTCCATACTCCACTATTATGAAAAAAAGAACTGATCAAGATGATCGTATCATACGTCGAGTGATGGAATTAACAAACACTCTCGAATTTGTTGGAAAGAATGTAAAGAAATTATCTGTTGGAGAGTGCCAACGAGTATTTCTAGCAATGGTACTTGCACAAAACAGTGATTATCTGGTGTTAGATGAACCTACCGCTTCTCTTGATATCAAACACCGACTGGAATTTTTGGAACTATTGAGAACACTACGTAATCAAGGTAAAACTATTATAGTAATTTTCCATGATATCAGTGAGGCACTACAAATTGCAGATATCCTAGTACTTATGAAAGAAGGTAAAATCATTAGTGTCTCTAATCGGCAAGAGTTCACAAACAATACACAAATCGAAGAAGTATTTCAGATTCAATTTAAAATGAAAGAAGAAGATAATATACAATACACTTCTTTTACTTTATAATGCGCTTGACGTACTAATCGTTTGGGGCTACAATAAGGAAGTTGATTTATTAGAAGGGAGAACCATCATGAGTAACAGAAAAATAACGGAAACAATCCCTGTAGCTCCACTCAAAATTATAGCTATGAAGAATTGTACTTCACTTGGTGATAAAATAGACCAATGCATCGTGGAAGCTAGGCGTGCAATGCTAGAAAGTAATGAAGCATTACCTGCTTTTCTTGGATATGATAATAGTACTTATCTTGTTTCCTATGAAATACCCCGTTTTGGTACTGGGGAAGCAAAGGCTGTCATCAATGAAACCATACGTGGCTGTGACCTTTTTTTAATCGCTGATGTCATGAACTATACCAATCACTATAAGATGTTTGGTGAAGATTCCTTAAAGTCACCAGATGACCATTTTCAAGACTTAAAGCGAGTAATTGCTGCTGCTAAAATTAGTAAAGTAAAACGTGTTAATGTTATACTTCCATTCTTATACGAAGGAAGACAGCATCACCGCGATAAATTAGAATCCCTCGATTGTGCTCTTGCCTTACAAGAGTTATCTGATATGGGTGTTGAAAATATCATAACATTTGATGCACACGATCCACGTATTCAAAACGCAATACCAATTCGTGGTTTTGATAATTTCTTTACTAGCCTTCAATTCATTCGTGAATTACTTTTTACAGAAAAGAATCTTATGATTGATAAAAACCATCTTATGGTAATCAGTCCTGATGAAGGTGGTATGACCCGTGCTGTTTACTATGCTAATGTTCTTGGTGTGGAAATGGGTATGTTTTATAAGAGAAGAGATTATTCTACTATTGTAGATGGTAGAAATCCTATCGTTGCTCATGAATTCCTCGGCTCCTCTCTGGAAGGAAAAGATGTTTTTATCATAGATGATATCATTTCTTCTGGTGAAAGTATCTTAGATGTTGCCAAAGAGTTAAAGAAAAGAAAAGCAGGCCGTGTCTTTATTGCAGCTACTTTTGGCCTTTTCTGTAACGGTTTAGAAAAAATTGATGAATACTATGAATCTGGTTATTTCGATCGAATTTATACAACCAACCTAATTTATAACAGTGAAGAGTTATTAAAACGCCCTTACTATCGTAATGTAGATTTAAGTAAATATCTCTCACTTATTGTAGATACTCTAAATCATGATACCTCTGTTAATGATATTATTAGCCCAGTTTCTTTGATTCATGAATTGTTGGAGTCTTATCGTAATAGACAAAATGCATAGATAATATTATACATGTAATTTGTTAATTCTATATATATTGATTTGCAATTTATTACACAATATATAACTTGCATTTTTATGACTGTCTTAGTAGAGGCAGTCTTTTTTTTAACCTGAGGAACCGACAAGCACTTAATTGCATATAGTACTATGAAGTCATTTATGAGCAATGTAATATCGCTCCTGGTGAAGCTTATGTCTTTTTCTCCTAATGAAATACTCGAAGCTCTCCTGCTTGTTATAGCACTTACAGCAGATACTTTTGCAGCCAGCTTCGCATACGGTACCAACAAGATTAAAATTCCGATGTCCTCCACTCTTATTATAAACGGAATCTGTACCTTGTTGCTAACTCTTTCCCTAGTACTTGGAAATCTACTTCGGCCAATTCTATCTTCTGATATTACACGTATCATAAGCTTTACAGTTTTATTTATTCTAGGAATATCGAAGTTATTTGATAGTACTATTAAGGCTTACATTCGAAAACACAACAAATTTGAGCACGAGTTGCACTTTTCCATTTTATATCTACGTTTCATCCTAAACGTATACGCAGACCCGAAGATTGCTGACGTGAATGAATCTCATTCCCTTTCTCCAACAGAAGCATTATCCCTTGCTATCGCTTTATCTTTTGACGGATTTGCGGTTGGTTTAGGTGCAGCACTTGTAGAAATCAATGTATGGTATGTTATTTCTCTTTCGTTCTTCCTAGGAATCCTTGTTATTATTTTAGGGTGCTACTTCGGAAATCTATTTAGCAGAAAGATTTCAATGAACATTTCATGGTTAAGTGGGGTTCTCTTATTAATTATTGCATTCTTAAAAATTTAACTTATAGAATGTAGTTACCTTACTCTATAGATAACAATCTTACTATGTTGTCCCTACTATTAAGAAAGATTAACGTTCAAATATAAGAGCTAAAAAGGACAGATATCCCAACAGGGAACTGTCCTTTTCTACATTTATTCTTTTGGTAAGGATAGTGACATAAAACCTGCTAAACTACCTCTTTGGCCTTTGCTACCTCGGTGTGAAAAAAATAGGTCCTGGCGGCACATGGTACATAACCCTGACTTAATAATATGCTCAGATGCTACACCTGCCTCCAGTAATAGTTGATGATTTGCTTCCCATAAATCTAGTTGATATTTTTGACCTGCCTCTGCAACTTCTGTATGTGGAAACAAGAAATTCTCCCATTGTTCTTTCGAAAAATGAGTCATAAATTCTTTTGCAACATCCTCACTTACTTCATAGCAATCTTTACAAATACATGGCCCGATGACAACTAGGATATCTTCTGCCTTACTCCCATACTCTTCCTTCATACGTTCCACTGTAACTTTTCCTATTTTGCTTACAGTACCTCTCCAACCTGAATGAGTTAATCCAATTGCCTTATTTACAGGATCTAAGAAAAACAAAGGAACACAATCTGCACTAAATGTTAATAAGGAGACATCCGATTCCTTCGTAATATGACCATCAATTTCTTTAAACGTGCGTTCTTTCTTAATCCCCATTCCTCGATCCGATACTGTGGCTACCCTAACATTAGCCTTATGCACCTGATCAGTGAATACTAGATTATCAACCTTTATCCCTATACTATTACAAATACGCTCATAGTTCTCCATTACAAGATCATCAAAATCACCTCTTCGAAAACCAAGATTCATTGACTCAAAGATCCCACTACTAACTCCGCCAAGTCTAGTGGAAAAACCATGTCTTAAATACGGGAACTGCTCTAATATAGGAAAGGAAACGTAAGGAACATTCCCTATTTTTTTTAACACTGCATGCTCAGTTAATTTTATTTCACTCATTGGAACCCCCATTCTAGCCCAAGCTTTTGTACAAATGAAACTTATGCTTAAGAGCTATGGCAAATTTCTAATCGAGCGTAAACCTAAAATTAGTCTCTAAGAACCATATGCATCAAAAGCATGTTTTATTAATCGTATTTCATCCTTTAGCATCACTATAACATCAAACCTACACGGTGTACATTCTGGTAATCGATTGATAAGAAGATAATATTTTGCTGTATTCGTGATTCGCCTTTGCTTCAGGCTCGTTATCGCTTCTTCTGGAAACCCCATCCCCATATTTGTACGATACTTCACTTCAGCAAATACCAAATACCCATCTTCTTTCGCAATAATATCGATTTCACCCAATCGGCAGCGAAAATTCCTTGCAAGGATTTGATACCCTTGTTCTATTAAGTAATTTGCCGCTTCTTTTTCTTTTATAAGCCCCTCAGTTTTTTTATTCACTAGGTAAATCCCCCATAACTCTACCTTTGATCAAATCCATTCGATCAACAAACAATAGTACTTGAGCCACAACTTCATAGAGCTCTGGAGGAATGCAATCTCCTAGCTCTAGTTTCGACAAAGTATTCGCAAGAGGCGCATCTTTATGAATCGGGATATCCACCTCGGTTGCTTTTTTTATAATCTTATCCGCTAAGATTCCCTTTCCCGATGCAATAATTTTAGGCGCCGGATCCTTCGGATGATAAGATAGTGCAACTGCTGTTTTTCTCTCCTTCTCCATGGTAACCTCTTTTCTAGCGTAGACTTTACGCTTACTAATTCATGAACTAGTTTGTAAGTCAAAGCGGATATTCGCAATCCGCTACGCTACTTACTTATAACCTTATAGCCACTTCGTGGCATTTAGATTAAATTTTTGATAAATGACTCTCTATGAATTGGAGATGGTCCTAACTCTTTTAGAGCTTTGATATGATCTGCAGAGCCATAGCCTTTGTTGGAAGCAAATCCATAACCTGGAAATACTTTATCGTATTCTACCATTAATCGATCCCTTGTAACTTTCGCTATAATACTTGCTGCTGCAATGGATATACTCTTTGCATCTCCTTTAATTATCGGAACTTGCGGTATCACAACTTCAGGAATTGTCACTGCATCATTTAGCAATAACTCTGGAACCACTCCTAGCTTATTAATAGCCCCTCGCATAGCTTCATAAGTAGCTTGTAATATGTTAATCTCATCAATACGAGCATGAGATGCACTACCGATTCCTACCGAAATTGCTTTTTCCATAATCTCATCATAGAGTGCTTCTCGCTTCTTCTCACTTAATTGCTTTGAATCGTTGATATATAAGATTTCACAATCTTTAGGTAAAATAATAGCGCAAGCGATAACTGGACCTGCAAGTGGCCCTCTTCCAACCTCATCTATTCCACAAATATAACGATATTCATTATAACTACGCTCATATTCCTGCATAGACCTAACTCTAGCTCGTTCTGTTTTTAACTTCTCATATCGATTTTCATACTTTAAAAGAAGTTTTTTTACACCTTCTCGCTCATCGGCTACATACTTCTCTTTCACCCATGCAAATCCATCCTCACCGACTTGCTCAAGTTCTTTCGTAATTTCTGAAATTTTGACATTCATAACATCAATCCTTCTTTTCATCCACAGCATCTGTCATACGTTCACTTGGATGTTCCAACGTAATACGGGCGATACGACCATTTCTAAAATCATCTAATACAAAATTAGCTGCTTTTACTAAGTCAAGCTCTCCACCCTTTAACAAACAGGCACGTTTTTTAGCAATCAGATCAAGATTCTCTATATTGCTATCAACCTCTTCAATCCCATACTTTTCACCCAGAACACCAGGGTATACACGGTGAAGGTATTCAATTAATTCATAACATAAATCTCTTGGATTTAAGATATCATCATTAATAGAACCGATAAAAGCGATTCTCATACCAACTACTTGATCCTCGAACTTTGGCCAAAGAATACCCGGAGTATCTAAGAGTTCAACATTTTTATTTAATTTGATCCATTGTTTTCCTTTTGTAACACCTGGCTTATTCCCTGTTTTCGTGCAGGCTTTACCAGCAAAGCTATTAATAAAAGTGGATTTTCCTACATTTGGAATCCCCACAATCATCGCACGGATTGGACGATTTAGAATACCACGTTTACGATCTCGTTCTATTTTTTCCTGACAAGCTTGCTTAATCACTTCGTGTACACTCTTTACACCATTACCGCTTTTAGAATTCACGAGTGCAACAAACCAACCTTTTTTCTCATAATATGCTTTCCAAGCATCAGTAACTTTTTGATCTGCTAAATCATATTTATTTAACAAAATAATTCTTGATTTATTTTTTGCTAAATCATCAATGTCTGGGTTTTTACTACTATATGGAATTCTTGCATCCACCAGTTCAATCACAACATCGATTAATTTTATATCTTCTTGCATTTGACGTTTTGCTTTTGTCATATGCCCTGGGTACCACTGAAAATGCATTTGTATGCCTCACTTTCTTTTGATCCTACTATAAAAACTATATATTCCTACTCTTCTAAGGTTGAATCTTCTCCCTCTACTTTTTCCTCGGATGTTTTAGAGTACATATTAATCTTATTTACAAAACCAAATGGTCTCGTTCGAATCCATGCTTTACCTATAATATCATCCTTCACTACATTACCAATATTGGCAAAACGACTGTCTTCACTATTATTTCGATTATCACCAAGAACAAAAAATTCATCCTCATCTAAGGTGAATTCTTCATCTGCAAGACCTGGAATTCTTATTGGTTCAACCACCATAGGTTCTTCTAAAGCTTCGCCATTGATGTAAACCACACCATCTAAAATTTTCACACGTTCTCCAGGCAAACCAATCACACGTTTTATATTATAATAACTATGCTCATTTCCACTTTGCTTAAATACGACAATATCGTATCTCTTTGGATTGCGGAATTTATATGCTAATTTATTAATAATAATCTTATCCTCATTCTGTAGGGTAATCTCCATCGATTCACCAAGCATTGATGTTTTCTCGAGTCCAACATTAATAATCGCATAAGCAAGGGCTACGACTGCGATTATCTCAATTACCCAAATTGCGATTCTTATATATAATTTTTTACGCTTCTTGCGTTTGATGTCCCTTTCAAAATCGTACTTCATAGTCTCAAACCATCCTAATTTCTATTCATCAGGAGTATTGCCCCCCTGTATTTCTATTATAACTAACTTATAGTAACATTGAAACAAAAATATATATAACTTCTTATCCAATAAAAAACACATAAATACTAGACTAATAAAGATCGGATGATTCCAATTTCAAAAAAAGAGGGAGCTCAAAGTGCAGATTCCCTGACGCTTTGTGGCACCCTCTTATACTTACTTTACATAAAAGTAATAAAAAACTAATTCAATAGAATTATTTACTAACTCATAAGAATTACTTTACTAATTCAAAAGAATTATTTTACTAATTCTTTAACTTTAGCCTTCTTACCAACTCTATCACGTAAGTATGTTAATTTAGCTCTTCTAACCTTACCATATCTTACAACTTCTACTTTCTCTACGATTGGAGAATGTACTGGCCATGTCTTTTCAACGCCAACACCGTTAGAGCTTTTTCTAACTGTGAAAGTTTCTCTTGCTCCACCGTTCTGTCTCTTTAAAACAACGCCTTCGAATACCTGAGTTCTCTCACGGTTACCCTCTTTTACCTTAGCGTATACCTTTACAGTATCTCCTACGCTGAAATTAGAAACTTCTGACTTTAACTGTGCATCTTCGATGCTTTTAATAATCTTATTCATGTTGTGACCTCCTTCAAATTTAGATGTTCTTACTACGTTCATTCACTTCCTCACTTAGATTTCTAAGTTTACTAAGACTTAACCTGATTTTTTTGGTTAAGGATTCCAGTACAGAGGAACATCTCGTCTCACAATTTGCTATTATAACATAGCTTAGTATAAAATGCAAGAGAAATTCTAAGCTTCTCTTTTATTATTAATCTCGTATCTTAAAGGTCTTATGTGCAAATTGATAAACCAATACACAAGCCACTATACAATAAAGAAAACAAAAACTTGTCATAAGAATACCAAATAATAGAGTGTCCATTTCTACTTTTAAAAAAACAAAACTAATTGCGTAAGTAACCCATGAAACTATTGTATAAGTACTGCTCTTTATTTCACTATTCACATTATAAGGTTGAAGTAAATAATAACATGTTAAGTTATGCACAGAAAATAAAATGCTCATGGCAATGATTGATAACGGAAGTATGGCGTAATACAGTGAATTATCTGTCCCGCCGGAAAAATATAAGATAACAGACAATCCAAACCCTATCACAAGAGCTGGTAATAAGTTTATTTTTATAATTTCCCGTAGACGAATTTGAAATAGTTTCAAGATAAGGCTAGGTTTCTTATAAAAAGAATAAGTTAACATACTATGATCACAGTTCATAAATAAAAACCTTGTGAATGTATTTCCACGATTAATGTAATACATAACAAAAACAAAATACGGTAGAAAAACCATAATCAAATGATTGGTAATAGCCATAGTTTCATCTTTTATCTGAAATACAAACAACAATCCAACTACAAGCATAAAACAAATAACAGTTATTCTATTGGAAGATTTCCAAAGTATTTTCCGATGCCTTTTAATAAACAGTTCATTAAAATATTCAAATCCTTTTTTGTTACTAGTAATCTTACTATCTTGACTAATAATTTTTCTACTCTGTTCCTCTGTTGCTTGCTTTACAAGCATCTGAAAATCCATACCATCTTTCTTTTTTGCTAAAAGAAGCTGATACATTTCTCTGTATAAGTCAAATCTAAAAATACGTAGGAACCCATAGATCCCCAATCCAATCATTAGAATAATTAATACAGCAATCACTGGGATTGAAATTGTAATACCTAGATAAGGAAGACCATACGAAATAGCTAATATAATTCCAGCTAGAGGCCATGAAAATTTTGGTGGTAGATTTTCATTCGTATATTCACCGGTTTTTTCGTATCGATATAGAAAAATCCATGCAGTAAATACCTTAGCGCCAACTATATAACATGGAAGTAGTATGCAAAGCCATAGTGGTACATGATTTGCCATTCCAATAAGAATTGTAAATGGCAGAAAACCTAGGAACACCTTAATCATATCATAGACATAATTTGATAACGTATAAGCCTTAGCATCCATGCGCATAAGAATCATAGCATAATATTTATCGTTCGTAGGATTAAACATATAGGTGTTCAAATATGCTCCATTTAAAGTTAAAAAGAATAATATATGGAGAAACACCCTATTTTGTGGTGCATTTTCAAATAAGTTACCCAAATAAGAAACCAAGATGAAAAGATATAAGTATTTTCCTAAAAATGTAGAAAGTATCTCCCAAATCGCTGACAAGATATTAGCAATAGCTTTAATCACTCTATTTTTATATAGGGAAACCGGTAATATCTTTTTTATTATAGGTATTTGCTTTATGGAATAAATAATACTGTTCACTCGATAAGTATTTTTTAATGAAAAAGATATGCAAAATGCTTTAAACATGGTCCTCCTCCCGTAGGGCATTGATTATCTTTACCTTAAACTCTGTATTATTTAAGTCCTTCTTATCAATCACTTCAAGCACTCCGTGATTTAAGATCACTATTTCATCACACAAATCCAAAGCTAGCTCCATGATATGAGTGGAAAATATAATGACTCTATCTTTCTTTAAAGAACGAAGTAACTGCTTCATCTCTTCTGCCACTACCACATCCAGTGAAGTTAATGGCTCGTCTAATAGCAATACATTAGGCTGGGCAATAATATTAATCAACATCTGCATCTTATTCTTCATACCATGGGAATAATCTTTTAATAGCTTGTCTCTATCTTCTTTTTCCAAATTAATAAGATCAAAATACTCATCGATTGATTTTAGATGTTGTATGCTCTTTTGATTGATATCAATAAAGAACTTAAGAAATTCACGGCCAGTCAAAAATGCAGGAACTGTTGGGGTTGATAGAACATAGCCAATATCCTCAGCTACAACTTCTCTCTCTTTCATTCTCTCTTGAATGTAAAATCGACCACTGTCTACTTTCATATCACGATTTAAACAGTTAAACAATGTTGTTTTACCAGCACCATTGCGTCCCAAAAGTCCATAAATCTTACCACTTTCGTAAGAGAACGTAATATTTTTTAATACTTCCTTTTTCTCAAATTTCTTTGAGAGGTTTTCAATCACAAATTTCAAAGATAATCTCCTCCTCTAATCGTTATACTTAAGGCATGTAATCAATTCGTTGTTTTTATTACAAACATTTCGTTATAAGTTTTTGTTATCTTCAAAGTCATATCTCAGTTAAGGATATTTTAATTTAGAACTTAGATCTGTAAATATTTTAGTACATCCATTATTAATATACAAATAATAAACATTAATTTATATTGTATATGATTCAGAATATATTTTCTACTAATTTTTCCCTTTATTTAATTAACTTCGTACATTATCCTAACTCTTCCTTTATAAAAACAGCTCGAAAGTTTAAAAAACTCTCGAGCTGATATTAATTCTACTATTTAATTACTTTTGTGATTACTAGATTCTTTGCCTTATAATTAAGGACCATAGCAGTTGTAAATGAAATTATTTCTACAATAGGCATTGCAATCCAGATGCCGTTTGCCCCAATAAATAAAGGTAAAATCAATACAAATGCACTGCTCAATATTAACCCTCTTAACAGATTGATTCCCAATGCATATTGCGGTATCATTACTGCTTGGAAATAACTACTGATAAAGATATTAAGGTTCATAAATAAGAATGCGATAATATACATACGAATAGCAGGTATTGACAATGATAATATTTCATCGGTAGCATGTACAAACATACCTGTAATAACACCTGGGAATAAGATTCCTAATGCAACTATTATGGAGCCAATAATCGTGGTAGTAATAATACCCAAACGTTTTACTTCTCCTACACGCTTTTGTTTTCCTGCTCCAAAATTCACTGCAAGGATTGGCTGAGAGGCTTGTGCCACTCCATTTGCTAAGGACATAACAATAAAAGAACTATTAGCAATAATACTATATACAGTGATACCGATATCTCCGATGTATTTTACAAGCTGAATATTAAAGAGGAACGTAACGATACCGTTGGAGATTTCTATTAGAAAGCTGGATAATCCACTGGATACTACTTTTCCTAATCGTTTCATTGAAAAACCATGTTTCACAAGTTTTAATTGATTTGTTTTCTTAAAAAAATGTACTAACAGTATCAGACACGTAAGTGAACTTCCGATTACCGTTGCGATAGCACCTCCACGCATTCCCCAATGAAATTTATAAATAAAGATATAATCTAAGATAATGTTGGAAACCCCACCCACAACAACACCTATCATCGATAGATTAGGGTCTTTATCATTTCTTATAAAAGCCTGAAGTAAAGCAGAAAACATAAAGACAGGTGCTCCTGCCACTAATATTCTTCCATACTCACTGGCCAATGTAAATGTTACACTGGTAGCTCCTAAGAAATATAAAATCGGTTCAAACGCAAGTTGTATGACAACCAATAACAATATTGATAAAAACGTTACTGAGAATACAGCGGTAGTAAAATACTGCTTGCCTAGTAATGGATTATTACTACCATTTGCAATTGACATTAGAACTGAACCACCAACTCCAAATAATAAGCCAGTACCAAAAAACAGCGTAAAAAGCGGTAGTACTATATTAAGAGCAGCAATTCCATCTGGTCCCACTCCTTTTCCGATCATAATAGAGTCGGCAAGGATATAAATTGAGGTAACTAAGGTTGCACTGATCGATGGTAATAAATAGTGAAAAAATAATTTTCGTGTAGTGTCCTTCGTTAAATCTAAGTGTTTCATTTTCCTTCTCCTTTAATTCTTACCTGTTACAAAAAAGAAATTAATAATTTTATATTCTATATGGTAAAGACTCTCTTCTACAGCAAGAAAAAACTGGATAATCCAGTTGGAATACACCAGCCATCTTATCCAGTATATTAATTCTTTATACCTTACAATGAATAATTGCAATCATATCATATAGAAAGACTACTGTCAATTACTCTAAAAACAGTTTAATATATAGTCAAAATAGTTTTTATTCCTTAGTCTTTTTCCGTTTCTTTCTCAATTCGTAGCTGTTCTAAAAACTGCTTTTCCTTTTTATTCAAAACAGCCTCTTCTAACAAGTCAGGACGATTGTGAAAGGTTCTAATAATTGATTGCTCTCTTCGCCATTTTTCTATATTTGCGTGATGACCGGACAACAAAACTTCCGGTACTTTTTCTCCCAAAAACACTTCTGGTCTAGTATATTGAGGATATTCTAAAAGATTGTCCTGTAATGATTCGAATTCAGCAGAAGCATTATTGTTTAGTACTCCAGGAATTAATCTTGAGATTGCATCCATCATAACCATAACCGGAAGTTCTCCACCAGTAAGAATGTAATCTCCAATGGAAACATAATCAGTTACTATCCTATCAAGAACCCGCTCATCAATGCCTTCGTAATGACCACATAAAAATACTAAATCTTCTTCTTTTGCAAATTCCTCTGCCATCTTTTGATGAAATACTTTTCCTTGTGGTGTTAAATATATGACACGAGGACGTTTGGCTTCGTTAGTTGCATCACAAACCCCTTCCTCCTGTTTTTCATCCATGGCATTGTGCTTTGCTAATGCCTCATTTTTACAGTGAATCGTTTCCATCACATGTTCATAGGTACGATAAACAGGCCCTGGTGCCATAACCATCCCAGCGCCTCCACCATAAGGGTAATCATCTACTCTACGATGCTTGTCCTCTGAAAACTCTCTAATGTCGATTGCATTAATTGTAAGTAGCCCCTTTTCCATAGCTCGACCAATGATGCTTGTATTCATCGCTTGATTTATCATATCAGGAAAAAGTGTCATTACATGATAATTCATACGGTATCCTCCACGGTAGTAAAAATTATAACTTCACTACGATTTTTATGCAAAAACAATTATATTCTTGTATTATTACAAGTACTGCAAATCATAAGTTTTTTATTCATGTGTTTTCACAAGTACTTAAAAAATAATTCTTTTGTTCTTGTGTTTTCACAAGTACTAAAAAATAAGTTTTTATTTCTTATTAGTTCTAAATGCAGAATTGTTATACTTAAGCATTAAGAACTTACTCCACAAGTCCTGGGAGTAAATGCACCACTACTTTTTTCTCCTTAAGATCTATCTTCTTCACACAATCATCGATATAAGGGATAAGTATTTCTTTTCCTTGTCCTGTTTTTATTACAAATACATCATTTGCTCCTGTTTGTAATACTTCAGTTAATTCACCTAAAAGGTTACCATCTTCCTCTTCTACTTGAAGTCCAATCAAATCACAAATAAAGAATTCACCTTCTGAAAGATCCACTGCATTCTCTCTAGTAACAAGTAAATCCTTTCCTTTATATTTTTCTATATCATTTATATTATCAATGCTTTTGAATTTAAGAATGACAAACTGTTTGAAGAATTTAACATTCTCTATCTCAAGCTCTTTTTGTTCTTTTCCAGTATCTAGAATAACCTTTTTTAATTCTTTAAAACGATTTACATCATCTGTTGTTGGAAATACCTTAACTTCCCCTTTAATGCCATGAGTAGAAGAGATTACCCCAACTCGTAATAAATCTTCCATTTCTACCTCCATTCCATGCAGTTCTCTGCACATAGACGTTGTTCGTCTTTCTTTCTTAGTATTTTTCTAAGAATAGCTTATACAAAAACATGAAAAAAAACACAGCAAACCAATCAATTAGAGTAACTCTAACTGAAATAGCCTGCTGCGCACATTCTAAAGCTGTTACAACGTCCTTCCATCCGGTATTTGGTGAAAGAATTCCGCTGATTACTGCAGTATCTCTACTACGACTTTCTTGTCATCCTTTGTTGCGGCAGCTTTTACTACGGTACGTATAGACTTAGCAATACGGCCTTGCTTGCCGATTACTTTACCCATATCCTCCGGTGCAACCTTAAGTTCAACAACGATTGACTTGTCTGTTTCAGTTTCTGTGACAACAACTTCATCCGGATGATCAACGAGTGACATAGCAATTACCTGAACTAATTCCTTCATTACTCTTCACCTCCGCTTATTTCACGATACCGGCCTTTTTGAAAAGTCTGTTGATTGTCTCAGTTGGCTGAGCACCATTTGCTAACCACTTCTTAGCTGCTTCTTCATTTACACTGAAAGCGCTTGGCTCCTGTGTAGGATCGTAAGTTCCGATTTCTTCGATGAACTTACCATCTCTTGGAGACTTAGAATCAGCAACGATTACTCTATAGAAAGGAGCCTTTTTCTGACCCATTCTCTTTAATCTGATTTTTACTGCCATGTTACAATTCACCTCCTTATAAATATATAGATTTGAGTAATTATGATACGAATTCCGAAAGGAGATTCCTATCAATCTCTCATAGTTTTATAATTGAATTGTAAAATCTACGATATATCATAAATCATACAAGACAAAACTTCATTAAGCTATTGTGAGATATCCCACAAAGATATGTTACGAAAGATTGTAACACTCTCTTACAGTCCAAATGGCATGCGGAATTTCTTCTTGCCTTTTCCTCCAAGCATTCCTGAGAACTGTTTCATCATCTTACGGGTTTCACCGAATTGTTTTACTACACGGTTTACCTCACTAAGATCAACACCAGCACCATCTGCAATACGTTTCTTACGGGATGGATTAAGAATATCTGGGTTACGGCGTTCTTCCTTGGTCATTGAGTAAATAATGGCTTCAATACCCTTTAGGGCATTTTCTCCTTCATCCCAGTCAATGTCTTTCATATTGGCTTTGCTTCCCATGCCACCCATACCGCCTGGTAACATCTCAACCAATTTCTGAATTCCACCCATCTTCTTCATCTGCTGCATCTGGTCTAGATAATCATTGAAATCAAACTCTGCTTTTTTGATTTTACGTTCTAGCTCTTTTGCTTTATCTTCATCAATTTCCGCTTGAACTTTATCAATCAGGGTAAGCACATCACCCATGCCAAGGATTCTGCTCGCCATACGATCTGGATAGAATTGTTCCAAATCAGAGAGCTTCTCTCCCATACCAATATATAGAATAGGTTTTCCGGTTACCGCACGAATGGATAACGCAGCACCACCACGGGTGTCACCATCGAGCTTTGTAAGAATTACTCCGGTAATACCAATTTTCTCATTAAAAGTCTCCGCTACATTTACGGCATCCTGACCTGTCATTGCATCAACTGTGAGGATTACATGATCGATATGAATATTTTCTTTAATCTCTATCAACTCATCCATCATCTCTTCATCGATGTGAAGACGACCAGCAGTATCGATAATTACAATATTATTTCCATTCTTTACTGCATGCTCCATTGCTGCTTTTGCAATGTTCACAGGTTTATGATTCGTTCCCATCGCAAATACAGGAACACCTTGCTTTTCACCGTTAATCTGTAACTGATCTATCGCAGCAGGACGATAAATGTCACATGCTACTAATAATGGTCTCTTGCCTTTTGCTTTAAATTTTCCGGCAAGCTTAGCAATCGTTGTTGTTTTACCAGCACCTTGTAGACCACACATCATAATAACAGTGATATCACTACCAGGTTTCAAGGTAAGCTCGGTGGTCTCATCTCCCATGAGTTTAACCATCTCTTCATTTACGATTTTTATAACCATCTGACCAGGAGTTAAGCTCGTCATAACTTCTTGACCAATTGCTCGCTCCTGTACTGAATTTACAAAATTTTTAACAACCTTAAAGTTAACATCCGCTTCTAAAAGTGCCATCTTAACTTCGCGCAACGCAGCTTTTACGTCCGCTTCAGAAAGCTTTCCTTTGCCACGGAGGTTTTTAAACACATTTTGCAATTTTTCTGATAAGCTTTCAAATGCCATAATAACCTCAATTCTGGCGCTTAGCGCCTACTGCGTCTCAAAAATCATTCCTCTATAAATCATTCAGAATAGCATCAGACAACTGCTCTACTTCAGTGATCTTACTAAAATCTTTTGTCTGTTTTATCTCTTCTGAAATTCGTTTAATCTGGTTCACTTTTTGCTTCGTAGAATTAAACTTTTCTACCAGCCGTAACTTTTCTTCATATTCTTTTAATTTTTTCGTACATCGCTTGATAACATCGTGTACACCTTGTCTGCTAAGTCCGATATCATCTGCTATTTCACTTAACGAATAGTCGTTTAGTATATAGTCTGAAAAAATCTGTTTCTTATGTTCTCCGAGTAGTTCACCGTAAAAGTCAAATAACATGGACAAGGTGACAACTTCTTGTATACGGTCATCTTCCCTCTTGGAGTTTTCCAAAACCATTTGTTTCTTGCCCTCCTTACAAAGTACTTACCCGATGTCCAAGTCTTTTCTTAAAAGATTAGAAAAGATTGAAATACTACTCAACTCATCGAATCACTGTCTGTAAAGTGATTTTCTTTACAGTAAGTTATTATAAGATATAAAAAAACGTTTGTCAAGTAATTTTCTTTACACATGAAAAATTTTATTTTCTTTACACATGAAATTTTTTTTATGAATGTTTTATTAATTCGTTTCAAGTACCTTAGGATAAAGTTTCCTCGACATTTTCAGCTAAGTATTCGCGTAAATAAACTACATTTCCATCCGGATCATAAAAACTCATATTCCGAGTACCCCAAGGCCTTACTGTGGGTTCTTCTATGATTTTAGCTCCTAGTGTCTTCACCTTTTTATATTCTTTTTCTATATCATCTACAGTAAAAGCAATACAGATATTTTGATTATTGTTATTTTTCACACTTCCATCATCATAGATTGTTAACATCGTTTCCTCTCTAAGGATCGTCTGATGTACAGAATCGTCACTGTCATTTATAACCTCAAGTAATGCTTTATAAAACTCTGACATTCGAATTACTTGATTGGTTAATAGAGAAACTTCTCCAAGTTTCATAAGTCTCATCCCCTTTACCGAATTGTCGAAAAACAAAATGCATCCCCATAAGTTCCATCATTGTATTCTGCATCGGGACAATTAGGTATCTCCTTATAATCACCCTTCGTATATTCACGAATCACCTTTTCATCTTGACTCCCATCTTCGCAATTTTGCATGCATACAAATT
>JAEWHR010000141.1 GCA_023387655.1 Bacillota bacterium | reverse complement strand
ACCGCATAGAAACAAGACGTACTCTTCTTGTAACTACACGGAGAAATTCACTGTATAATTACAATAGTTTACGTCTGAATCTACGTCTTAAGCTATTGATATTCATCATTGTCATTTTTTTATCCTCAAAACATTTTTTCCCAATTATAGCATATACTCTTTTTTTGTCAAGCCAATAAATAAATTAACGTATATCTTTTTACTATTCTTACTATCATACCCCTTACCATCATTCACTGAATACGATATCACTTTTCCATATTATTGTTTACAATCATAATAAAAGATTCTAATGTACTATCCTCTACTCGAAAAACTCCAAGTCCTAATCTTGGTATCTTAATGCCATTGTTTAAAGTAATTGTATTATTCATATTCATTCTTTCCTTTTAAGCTTAAAAAATCTTTTTAGTCTATCATCTTATGAAATTCATATAATTTTTATTTTCTCTTTCTGGTGCTTTAATATTATCTTTACCATATTCAACAAGTTTCATTAACCAGGCCATATTCTTACCTAATACTCTCATTATTTGCATTCCTTCATTATCCTGAAGAACCTCCTCTTTCCTATGACCATAAGCTACATTCCAATAATTTGAAGTAGGCATTAACATTTCCGAATAATTAATATAGTTATTTAATTGGTCAAACACTGGAACTCCGCCGGATCTTCTGACTGCAACTACACTTGCACCAACTTTATGTCTAAGCATACCTCCATTTGCAGATGCTACTAAGAATGCACGGTCTAAGAATGATTTCATGGTTCCTGCAATCGCAGAATAATAAACTGGAGAACCTAATATAATCCCATCCGCCTCTTTCATCTTTGCAATCCAACCATTAACCTCATCATTATCAATGACACATTTTTCATTCTTATTACGACTACATCCACCACACGCTAAGCATCCACGTATTATCTTATTTCCAACGTGAATAATCTCCACCTCAATATTTTCTTTCTCTAATTCTTTTGCTACAATCTCTATTGATTTAAATGTATTACCATCTTTTTTGGGACTACCATTAAAAGCAACTACCTTCATATTACATCTCCTTAAATTTGTCTTTTCATATTTCACTTACTCCCCCATTATATAGATATCTTTACTACATAACAAGTACGCACTTTTTCGTTAGGTGTCTTACCTAAAGGTAAGATTTATTAGAATTACTTGTTTACACAGTACTCTTAAACCTACTCTAGGATATGGGAACTTTTTTGTAATAGTAAGTTATCCCTATTCATTTACACCAGCATAGTTACTATGCATCTTAACAACCAATTCCAACGCTTCCTCTGGTGAAACCCAGATATCTGGAAGAAAGCCTATCGTATCTTTATTTCCTGCATTTTCATAGATACAGATACCTTCTCCAAAATACATATATATTCCTGAATTCGGTAAATACTTATAGCTATTTGCTAGCGAGAACGTCATCCCCGCGGTATTACTGCCTACAAATACTACATTATCCAGTGTTCTTAACAAGGATACAAAGCCTTCCCCTGAAGATGCAACACGTTTGTCTATTAATACATATAACCGGTTTTCATTCGTAGTCCACTTTCCAGACTGGTGATATTCACTCCATTCCTCCTTCAGAATATCATTCAAGTGAATCTCAGAAGGGTTATCCAGTCCCAAAATCCATTCATCATAAGTGGATAGCTGAGCAAGATAGGATAGTCTTGTTTTCTTTTTTAAAACGGATATAAGCCTTTGAGACTGATAATTAGAATACTTCACAAACCACTTTTCATAGACTTGGTCGTCTCCTCCTCCATTACCTCTTAAATCAATAATCATTGACTTATTTTTTTTATCATAAGTAGCAGATCTCACGAAATCATTTAATTGACTATCAAGCCCATCTACGGTGACACTAGTAGAACTAATTCGAATCACTGGTATTCCTTTCACTTCAGTTCTCTCATATACTAGTTCATGTTTTTCACGGTTCGGAAGAAGCATAGACCATGAAAATTCTATTTGTATAACTTCATCACCATATTGTAACTCTAATGTACCTTTTTCACTTGCTATAGCAGCATCCATCACCTGGAAGATACCATACATTAAATTACCATCTTGGTCGATTGTATACTTTATGTAATATTCAAGTTCCTCATTATGTTGGATTTTTAATATCTTATAATATTTCTCATTATATAATATCCAATAATCATCTCCACTTTTTATGATATCAAAATCCACGTTACAATACGTATATTGAAACTTGTTCAAAAATTTATTTTCTATTACAAAATGACCATCCCTAATAAAAGATAATCCTTCACACAGCACATCCCTTAACTCTTCAGAAGAAATCACTTTGTCTTTTTGTCCAAGAGTTCTTAAATAATCCATTGTTTCCATCTTTGCTTTGTTAAACACCTCATCGCCTCCAAAATACTGATATGCTCCATAGAACGCTTTCAGTATGTAAAAGGCACTCTCAATATCTTCAAGACCTTTTTCTAGTGTTATCATCTCTTTTTTATCTTTTTTTGTAGTAAATGCAATGAGCTGCTCGTCTGTCAATAGATTAAACTTCTCATCCATATTATGTAGATATAACTCTGGTTCTTGCATAAGCGTAGATTTCCGAAGATCATTTGCTTCCCTTATAACTTCATTAAGAGTTATTAAGTCTACAGAAGGCTCCTGTTCTATACCCCTTACATTCCTATCCTTACTGGAACAACCAACCAACATTAATACAGTTGCGAATAAAATAAGATACCTAATGTTCTTCATTTTATTATCTACTCCCATCCCCTTAGTACATTAATACTAATGAAACTTCTATAATGATAAATAATATTTTTATAGATGTAAGTCTATTATACTATAGTTTACATTATAATGTAATTATTTGGATTGTGAATAAAAGGATTTTAGTTAATATATTTATCCCATTGGTGAAGATTATCCAACTTGATGACTTTTAAACCCACGATATGCAAAAGGTAGCATGATAAATGAACCAATTATAGCAAATCCAACATATGTAATAGCAGGCGTCAATACAATACCTCCAAAGTTAAATAGGTATGGCGAAAAAATAGCACCCAAAGAACATGCTTTAGCAGGAAATATTTGAAGAGTTTGATACAAAGTTCGATATACCGGTGAAACATTAATAATACTAGGTGCTATTAATACAACAAACGATAGTATAATAACTGGAAATGAGGATTTGAACAATGAAGAAAATAGTAACGTCAGCATCGAAAAAAATATTGACATCACAAATACTACGCCTATAGAAATCATCATAGCTTCCAATAATGTAACAGGATAAGTGGATGACACATTCATGGATTGTATTGCCATCTCCCATCCCGTAGTACCATAAATACTGAATAGTCCCATTACTGTAATAGACATTGTTATGATTACAATACCTATTGCAAGAGTTATTCCCGCAAATATTTTTGCGATTATCTCTTTATTCTTTCCGTATCTAGTTGTTAGCAAAAGATTATCTGTTCTATTTTGATACTCATCTGCAAATATTGGTGCTATACAAATGGCTATAACAGTCAATATTACTAAAGACAATACCTGAAATAGAGACAGAAATAGTTCATATGAAGCACTATAATCATAATAAAATGGAGTCTTAACATGAGATAGCATCTCCATATGCTTTTCTTTTTCTTCATGTGTCAAGATAGTATTTCCCGTAATTGATTCTATGGCAAATTGTTTTACTTTTTTATAGAAATCTTTTGCATCCTGCAGCCTTAATTTGTCTATTGGCAAGACACTATTCACGTTAAAAATAGTAAAGCCACCTGTAGACAACATTCCAGTATTAGTCTCATATACTGTGTTGATTGTATCAACAATGTTTTCATAAGGTAAGATATATTTAGTATAAGCCTCCGATTTAAGATGTTTTCCATATTCATTCATCAAATAGTTATCATCATTGACCATCAAAATAGCATTCTGCTCTATTGCTTCACCAATCAATTCTTCATCCATAACGCCTGCTTGGGAATGTATGGTATCCTTATTTCTTTTAATTGCATCTAACTTAGATACTTTCTCACCAGAGTACCACTTTTCACTTCCTATAACACTTCCTAACCCCATAATTACTAGCACCACTAAAATAAATATCAAACTGATAATAGTACTTTTTCTCTTAAAAATCTTTTTATACTCGAATCCTACTAATATAAGAAAATTACTCATTTATTGCCACCTCACTAAAATAATATATATACAAATCTTCTAACGTAGGTTTAGATTTGATTGCATTTTCACATGGTTTACTCTCACTAACCAGTCTCAAAAACATCTGGTCTTGTTTTTGTCTAACATTAATAATTGGATAAACTTTAGTAAATTTATCTGCTTGCTCTTCAGATACTACACATTCCCAGATCTTATCTTGTATGACTGTAATTATCTTATCCAAACTTCCATTATGGATAAGCTGTCCATTTTTCATAACTAAAATCGTAGTGGCTATATTCTCAATATCAGAAACAATATGTGTTGATAATAATACGATTCTGTTTGTTCCTAACTTCGAGATCATATTTCGAAACCTGATACGTTCCTTTGGATCAAGGCCTGAAGTAGGTTCATCTAATACCAGAATCTTTGGGTTATTAATCAGTGCTTGAGCAATTCCCAAGCGTTGTTTCATGCCACCAGAAAAAGTTTTTATTTTCTTCTTAGTAACCTCCGTTAATGAAACCATTTCTAGCAATTCAAATGCTTTTTCTTTTGCTCTTGGCTTTGGCAACCCCTTCAAGCTTCCCATATAGCACATAAACTCTATTGCTGTAAATTCTGGATAATAGCCAAAGTCCTGAGGAAGATATCCTAACATATCTCGATACTCTTCTTGACATACATCAATTCCATTGTATGTAATTTCTCCTGACGTTGGCTTTAATACGCCACATATCATTCTCATAAGAGTTGTTTTCCCTGCTCCATTGGCTCCTAATAGCCCATAGACACCTGGTCTTAGTTCTAGAGAAAATCTGTCTACAGCAATTTTATTTTTATATTGTTTGGTTAATCTGTCTAAAACTAATTCCATTGTAATTCCTCCGTTTTTTCAATAAGCTTTGAGCTTTGATTTACAATAGCAATACATATTAAAATAAATAGTGCAAGCCATAAAAATACAAACCTATCACTATAAATCATTAGCCTTGCATTGGCCAATATCCCATTAAATACACTTGTAAAACAGGATACTCCTGCACAGCAGTATACTACTTCTCGACTAGAAATTTTATTCATCAGTATTAATGATCCTAGACATGTCAAAAGATAAGGAACACTCAAATATAGGGCAAGTTGTAAAAATCCCAAATTAATTTTGAATGAAAGAAAAAGGAAAACAACACCAAATGCAACCGCATTTGTGATACCTAATATGCTCATGCGCATTAATAAAATTTCACCTAGATTAAATCTTGTCGTCATTTCAAGTTCTAACATACAAAAAGAACTAGATCTCGCAATCTCCGTAGAAGCGAATAACGCAAATAAGGGGAACATAGAAGAAATCACCCATACCATAGAGTCGGGTTTATCAATGCCTAACATAATCTTACTCACAAAAAACACACTCAGTAGCAGTACCAATGAAAGCCCCCAAACTCGTTTTCTTATATATCCTATCTGACGAAATAAAAAATCTTTTTTGGTTGATTTGGGATAATCAAAATCCTGTAGGAACTCCTCTTTTTTTCTAGAATCAGGTGCGTCAAAGACTTGCATTAGTTGTTCTTTCAACTCTCTTTTCATTGAAAATCCTCCTCGTTAAACATTCTTTTCAAACATTGTAAGGCCGCGTTAATTTTACGATATATTGCAAATCTTGATAGATTGGTAATCTTACTAATTTCATTCATAGTGAGTTCGTTCACATAACGCAGTAGTAACAATTCTTGCATATCTTCTGATAAAGTTTTCACTGCATTCTTAATTGTAATTTTTATATGGATATTTTCAAACATATCGTTTCCCTGTATTCCCTCATCAAATGGTTGTGGTTTATCTTTTTTATAATAATCAATGCAAAGATGTTTGGCTATTGAATAGAGATAAGCCAATGTTTTCCCCCTATCTATGTACGTATTTTGACTAAAATATTTGAGGAAAGCTTCTTGTGTCAAATCCTCAGCTACATAGCTATCATTAGTCTTAAAATAACAATATCTATATATTTTGTCATACAATTCTTTGATTTCAAGCGACAATGAATTACCTCCTTTCACTATGTATAACTGTTTTATTATACTAAATGTGCGCTAAAAAGGAAAAAACTGCAATACATAAGTAAAATTTCTACCTGTACTACAGTTTCTTATTGTAATTAATTCGTCTTAAGACTTAACAAAATAATTCTCCAATTGAAAATTTAAGCACACCCTGTGGAATGCTAGTACCTACTGAATGATATTGCATTCCATTTGTTTTTTCCGGAAATCGTATCGGACGATTGCCTGTTCCACAAATTCCCTTCCATTATAAGATAAGGAAGCGTGAAATTCTATGCTGTCATTATTTGTCCATTCGATTGATTGCGCTCCACTGTAATTCTCATAATCAGACCGTTGCCAAAAAGTATAGTCTAATTCCTTTGCGGCCATAATCCTTGCGCTGTCGATTAACTCTGGGCTTACCATGCCATTTTCCAAATCCCAAATCATAAGATAACCGCTTTTGTTTGAAGAAAATGTTACAGCAATAAGCTTTCTGTCAGGCGATGGAATAATTTGGTTGATATACATTTTAGGACGCTCAAACGATGCAAGTTCGCTTAATTCTCCATTCTTGATCATCCATATCTGATTATAGGTTCCATAATCAGAGTAGTCGTTAAACAACGTAAATACAATCGTTTTATCCGCCATATGGATGATGCGGGGGTCGTTAAATTCTTTTTTGAGTATGGAGAGTGAGAAAGAGGCAGCATCCGCAATTTTTTCATCCTCGTTTGTGAGAAAAGGGGTTATGGCGCTTATGGCTTCTAAGCGTACCTTTTCGTCATTATAGTATTCAACTAATTTATTGATGGCAAAATATTGTTTATACAAATCGTCAGATTTTAACGCGTCAAAATACACCTTTACTCCGTATTGCTCCGCCATAGCATCCGCTACCGTCATTTCCTCCGGTGACAAATATCTCAAATAGAAAGAGCTAATATGTTTTTGGATATAGTTTGCCGCAGAAACAGTTGTTCCGAAAATGATGATCACAATACAAGCAGCGACAGGTAAATAACGGAATATACGCCTTTTTAGTGTTAGCGTTTTTCGTTTGCTTGCTGCCTCCTCTTGAGGCGCGGCTTCTTCAATGTATTTGTCAGCTACATTTCCGATAGAACGAATCAATTTTTCGTTTTTCATATTGTTATCCCTTCCTTCTCTAGAATAGTTTTTAATTCGTTTCTTGTGCGGAATAGAGTAGATTTTACCTTACTCTCGCTCACTTTTAAGTTTTCTGCTATTGCTTTAATAGACATTAGATACCAATACCGTTGAATAAACATAATACGCTTTTGCTTTGGCAAGCTTTCGAGAAAGGAATTAAGAATTTCTACTAATTCTTTTTCGTCTATGGACTGTTCAACATTTGATATGTTTGGAACACACTCATCTAACTCGGAAAGAGCAAGCTCTGTCTGCCCAAGACCGCGTTTTACAGCAGCGTATTTTTTATATTTATCTAAAGATAGATTACGCGTGATCCTACCCAAAAAGATTGATAAACAATTTGGGCGATTTGGCGGTATGGCGTTCCATGCACGAAAGTATGTATCATTAACACATTCTTCTGCATCTTCACTATTATGTAGAATATTAAACGCAATGGAATGACAATACCGGGAATACTTATTTGCAGTTGCATTTATTGCTGCTTCAGAACGTTCCCAGTACAAATCAACAATTTTGCTATCTTCCAAGTTATTCACCTCCTTAAAAGTTAAAAAACTCTTTCAATTATATAGACGACAAAATTTGTGCTTCGTTGCACGAGCATAAAAATTCATTTAAACTTCATAACTTCTTCCAACTATTTATTAGTTGCTACTATTAACAATAAATCATAACTACTTAAAAAGAAAACCTATCGTATCTTGATTTCCTGCGTTTTCAAATATACAGATACTATCTCCAAAATACATATAGATTCTCGAATTCGGTAAATATTAAATCACTTAATTGAATATCAATTCCATCCGATTTAACACTTGTAGAACTAATTCCCTTTAGTACTTTTTACTGATTACATAATATTTTTATAGATGTAAGTCCATCATTCTATAGTTTACATTATAATGTAATTATTTGGATTGTAAATTAATAATTTCCACAATTACATGCAAGTATCCCGCCCGAAGCTAATAATCCTATGTTTGAAATTGATAACCTCGCCCCCGGTCTGGCTATGTTTGGCACTGTAGTTATAGAATTATTTACGGGGATGCTTTTAGCAAAAGATAGAAGTTCATCTTTCTTATTGCGCCTATTCGCCTCACCAATGACTGCCACTGAGTTCTTGTTAGGTTATACTGCACCAATGATAATAACGACCATAGCACAAGCTGTAATAACTTAGCACCGCCTTGATATCCCCAACAAAAAAGGACCAAGTATCTCTACTTGATCCAAATATTCTTCGTGCAATTACGATTCTTGAGCGTCATAGATCATTTCTATCTTTAGTAAAACTCTTCCTTGTTTATGACACAGTCCACCATTGTATATAAAAAGGAGTGTTTTGTTATTATTTCCGTAAAATCTTATCCATCGCTTTTCCCTTTGCTAATTCATCTATTAGCTTATCCAAATAACGAATTTCCTTCATAGTTGATTCCTCAATATCTTCCACTCGAACCCCACAAACCACGCCTTTGATAAGAGTTCTGGATGGATTTAGCCTTGGAGCATTGGCAAAAAAGGTCTCAAAGTCCGTCTGCTTTTCTAGTTGTTCTAGTAACCCTTCCTGGCTATATCCTGTCAGCCAACAGATGATTTCATCCACTTCTGTTTTCGAGCGTCCTTTTCTTTCTGCCTTCGTTACATAATGAGGATAGACACTAGCGACACTCATTGTATAGATATTATTTTTTGCCATGATAAGCCCTCCCAAAATCCCATTACATCAGGGATATTCTTTTCTATCAGACACTTTTGTATAATTTTATTATACTAGATCTGAAGTCTTTTCATAATTTCTACACCAATCCGTTTACCAATGCAACCTAATAGTTCTTCTCTTTTCTCCTTTAGAACCCCATCCACGTCTTTCGCTAAAATGTAAATATAGAAGACAGGTAGATAATCAGAATCAAGCTGTAAAATGTCAGCAATTCCGCTGATATCCTTTAACGTACTGATCTTTCCTTTATAGTTATAGAAATAAATTGGAGAATCTAAACCAATCGAAATTCGTTTGAATAAAGTAACCGTATCATAAGTTTTAAGATTAGTAATTATATGATTTGTTTCCATTTCCACGATTTCTCTAACCATCTGTTCAAAACCTTCGATTTTCATTTCCTTACTATATCTCCAAATAAAGGATAATATAAAGCCAGAAGAATTCCTCATGGTATTCTCTAACATTTGATGAATCAGTTCCGTGAATCTTTCCCCACAAGATAGCTTATTTTCTTTCCCTAGAAACGCTTCAATCTTATCTTTCTGTTTCATTATCTCTAGTTTTACAGCATCGTCAATAATTTTAAAATTCTCACTTCGTTTAATCAGGGAATGATACCGCTTGCTATTACGCAGCAATTCCGCCAGACGTTGTGCCAACACAAAGTCCCCAGTGCCTTCTTCAATCTCTACGTTGTGATAATAATCCGTATAATAAATTTGCCGAAGTACGGTCATTAACCAGGAGTCATTCCATTGAGAAAGTGCATTTGCTTTGATTGCCGACTTTTTATCCCCCAAAGGAAACCAAAGTCCTGAGATATCAAATGGTATCAGCACTTCGCTATCACGCTGTGTCTCTGATACTGTTTCATTCAAATATTTCTTCACCAAATCTTTTACGATTCCTTCCAGGATATAATCAGTTTTGATGACTCTATGATGATAGATAATTTCTTTATAGCTGTTGTATCTACGCTTAACAAAATCCTCGACCGAACTTACCGCTTTTAATGGAACACAAAATAAAATCTCTCCATTTTCAACAATCAACTGCATATCATTAATAATTCTGCTATACTCTATCTTTCCAGAATCCTTTCCCGAACTGAGCACATCTCTCGTTACATAATCCAAGCGGTCTCCATCCAAACTAGAATCAATAATCCTATGAAGATACTGGAAGGCTCCTTCATCTGCAAATATTCTATTTACACTTTCTAATATAAGAAGTTCAAATAAATTCTCATCGTATCTCTCATCATCCTCTGAAATTGGCACAATGATTTTGCTTAAAATACCCTCGCTGATCTCATCACCCATTTGTTCGTGTAATTTCTTATCACCCTCAAAGTATTTCGACATAATCTGGATAAACTCTTTAGCATTTTCCTCTTCACTAATTTCTTTGTCTTTATATTCCAGATAAACATCTTTTAACGCAAATTCGACGATATGACTAAATGGAGGATGTCCAATATCATGTAACAATGCAGCTGCCCGGATAGACTGAATTAGGATAAGATGCATGACTTTATACTGATCAGGGATATTGTTCGGTATAAGGGAATGTCTTAGCTTATCTAGTTCAAT
>JAEWHR010000086.1 GCA_023387655.1 Bacillota bacterium | reverse complement strand
AATCAGTACGATTTGCTAAGGTTAAAGCTTCCACTACTAACTTATAGTTCTTTGGATTACGATACTGTATTAAGGCACGCTGCATTGCCTTCTCATGTGGTGACTTCGGTACATACACTGGTTTCATGGTACGAGGATCAATACCAGTATAGTACATACAGGTTGAAATGGTGGACGGAGTTGGGTAAAAATCCTGCACCTGTTCTGGCATATACCCTATATCTCGTAAATATTCTGCTAAAGCAACCGCTTCCTTCATCGTTGATCCTGGATGGGAGGACATCAAGTAAGGAACGACAAACTGTTTCTTTCCTAATGTTTCATTCGTCTTTTTATAACGAGCAATAAATTTTTCATAAACAGCATTTTCAGGTTTTCCCATCATAGAAAGTACAGCATCTGAGATGTGTTCTGGTGCAACCTTAAGCTGACCACTCACATGATTCTCACACAGTTCCTTCATAAAAGTATCGTCTTTGTCCTCAATTAAATAATCAAAACGGATACCAGAACGAATGAAAACCTTCTTTACTTTTGGAAGCTCTCTTAATTTCTTAAGTAAAGAAAGATAATCAGTATGGTCAACCTTTAGATTGGAACATGGTTTTGGGAAGAGACACTGTTTATTTAAACATACTCCCTTCGTTGTTTGCTTTTCACAAGAGGTATGACGAAAATTGGCTGTTGGTCCACCTACGTCATTGATATATCCTTTAAACTCTGGATCCCATGTTAAAAGTGTTGCTTCTGACACAATGGATTCATGACTTCTTGTTTGCACCATTCTTCCTTGATGAAAGGTTAGAGCACAGAAATTACATCCTCCAAAACAGCCTCGGTTACTAGTTAAACTAAATTTTAGTTCTTCTATCGCAGGGATTCCTCCCTGTTCCTTATAACTTGGGTGATAATCACGCATATAAGGAAGGGAATATACACGATCCATCTCGGGCTGCGTAAGTGGTTTTGCCGGAACATTTTGTACCACATAATCACCTGATCCATAGCTTTCCACAAGACATTTTGCAGTGAACGGATCTGTGTTTATATACTGAGTATAAAAACTACGTGCGAAAACTTCCTTATCTTTCACGATTTCTTCATAAGATGGAAGCATTACTGGTTCATATACAGAGGATAAGTCCCTTGTCTTATAAACGGTACCTGCAATAAAGGTAACATCCTTCACAGAAATTCCGCTATCAAGAGCATCCGCTATTTCAACTATTGAATGTTCTCCCATACCATAGGAGATGATGTCTGCCCCAGAATCTAGTAAAATAGATCTTTTTACCTTGTCACTCCAGTAATCATAGTGGGCAAGCCTTCGTAAAGATGCCTCAATTCCTCCGATGATAATCGGAGCATTTTTATATACTTTACGGATTAAATTACAGTAAACTATGGTAGCACGATCCGGACGAAGGCCAATCTGCCCACCAGGAGAATAAGCATCTGTTGCTCTACGTTTTTTTGCAACAGAATAATGATTCACCATCGTATCCATGTTTCCACCACAAACAAGGAATCCAAGTCTAGGAGTTCCTAGTATCTGAATACTGTTTTCATCCTTCCAATCTGGCTGTGCAATGATACCAACCTTATAACCGTTACTTTCTAGTACTCGGCTAATAATTGCAGGACCAAAGGAAGGGTGATCTACATAAGCATCTCCGATAACATAAACAAAATCACATTGATCCCAGCCTCTATTATTCATATCTTCTCTGCTTATTGGCAGATAATCTTTTACCATCTTAACCTCTTTTCTAGCGCATAATTTTGCGTAATAAGGTGAATTAACTCTTGCTTCGTTTCTATCGATATTTTAGTACTTTCCTTAATAATTAGCTACATCAACTCACTATATCACGAAAAAGCTGTCGTTTCAAGAAGGGATTGCTACCATAATAACACTGCTTAAAAAACCATCCTGTTCTTTGTTTTAAAGTTAATACAAATAATAATATAAAATAAAACGAGAGGTCTTCTTTATCCTAAAATCATAACCTCGTTTTGGATAATGAAACCCCCTCATATCATTCTTATTTTATTGCACCCGTAATTTCCAGATAGTACTACTTTTTGAGTAAGTGATCAAGTTCTTCTACCGGGAATGGTATTGGTGTATCATCAATGCACAAGTCAAACTCACAATGATTCGATATCGCTATCATGATATCAGCACAGCCTTTCGCATCACAAATCTGAACTTTTGCATTTCCTAATGTGCCATAGGATAACGCTTTCCCATAATGGAAGTAAGGTTCAAACTTTACATAGTTCTCTGATATATGATTGCAGTAAGGGTTGTAATGAACATGGGAATGACGTGTTATTATTGTTCCATCTTCGTTACGAATCGTTAACTGTTTCTTTTCCTCTGATAATCTTTGTGGTGTTTGATTGATTTCCTCAACCGCATGCAGAAATGTATTTCTTTCCTGGCCAACTCCAATCAATAATATCTTCGCATTTTCTTTGTAAAGACGGCCCCAGCACCCATCTGGTGGCGCAGGCGAATCACTACTTTCTTCTCCCCTAATGTAGTCTTCTGCACGTTTACCAAACGCTGTCATTGAGTGAGTTGGATGATACGATCTCTTCCCAAGCGGATGTGATGCAGCTACATTTGGAAGCGCTCCAATACAAGTCTTTGGCTCCATTAAATCAAGTGTCGGCCCATCCTCCTTTACAAATGCCCATGTATGGGTAGGAATCAACAAAAGTCCATCCTTTAAGTACTCGGTAAATGCTTCTATTATACCTTCAGCACCATTTTCAACCTCTCCAATCGCGCGAAGTGATGTATGTATCATAACAGTATCAGTTGGTTTTATGTTTAATTCCTCAATTTCCTTTTTCAGTTGACTGATTGTTCGCATCTGAATCCTCCATATTTTTATCCTATTCTCTA
>JAEWHR010000080.1 GCA_023387655.1 Bacillota bacterium | reverse complement strand
TTAATTGTTTTATCACTTGTGATGTTACCTTGTTCATCTAAGCTATCCATTATATTTGATAGATAAGCTTCTGGTTGTTGCATCGTATATACATTTAAAAAAGAGAGCACTTGACGTAAATGATGGTTTGCACCAAAACCACCTATATTTCCAGGAGATACACTTAGGATAGCCCCTGGCTTACCTGACCACACATTTTGACCATAAGGTCTAGAGGCGATGTCGAGTGCATTCTTAAGAACTGGAGGAATGGAACGATTATATTCTGGTGTAACGAATAAAAATCCATCCAATTCCTTCACTTCTTTACGGAATGCTTCCCATTCCTTCGGCGTAGCTCCATCATCATCATAATCTTGATTAAATATTTGTAATTTACTAATATCAATTATTTTCAATTCATATTTTTCTGGCATAAGAGATTGAAAGGTTTCTGCTACCTTTCTGCTAAGGGAATCTCTTCTTAAACTACCCACAAATACACCTATTGTAATACTCATATTAATTACCTCCTTTATTTTAAGTATTTTCTTATGATATCTATACATAAAGTAATAGTTAGTGTAGACAAGTTTACAAAAAGTAATGAATTGCTACTCTTTGTCATCTCTGAGTTTACTAATCATAAGATTATTACTATCTTATCTATAAATTTTACTACTTGTTCCTCAGTATTACAAGTGTAGTAGGCAATCTTGAAGGAATTTAAAATTCAATTCCTAATCGTGCGGGTTTCTTATTGTCATAGGGATGTTTAATTTTCTTCATCTCTGTTACATAATCTGCAAGCTCAAGTAATTCTTCCTTTGGATCTCTGCCTGTAAGAACAACTTCCAAATCACTCGGTTTATATTTTAAAAAATCTACTAACGTATCTCTTTGAATCATTTCATAATTGTAAGTAGAAATAATCTCATCTAGAATTAAAACATCAACGTCCTTAGATAAAGTTATAGCTTTTTGCAATAAATCCTGATACGCTTGTTTTGCAACTGCCTTTTCCTCTTCTTTCAAAAAGTTAAAAAAACCAAAGTTTCGCTCCTCCGTCATAACTGTGATATTAGGAATTCCACGAAGGATTTTTAGTTCTGATGAAGTTCCATCCTTAAAAAACTGTACTACAAGAACTTTTAGTCCACTTCCTGCTGCGCGTACGGATAATCCCATAGAAGCAGTAGTTTTCCCTTTCCCATCTCCACAATAAATATGAATCATTCCTGTTTCCTTCATACGCCTTCCTCCAGAATCTGATAGATTTTTTGCATATCTAAAGCATTTCTTACTGCATCTGCTAACTTATTATATTGTTCTTCTTTATATTGTTTATAATCATATTCATAAATTTCTTCTAATGAGATTCCTTTGTTTTTACAAAGGGTACCAAGAATTTCTTTACAAATACCTTCTTCATCAAAGATACCGTGTAGATAAGTTCCATATACATTCGATCCATTTGATATGAGAACAGAAGAGATTGCTTTATCTTCCGCATTCTTTCTTCTATTTTCTTTAGAATGATAAAAGCCTTCTTGTTCTGGTTCAAATACTGTATTGCTCCATTTATAACTCCACGTACTCTCTCCCATATGAATCTCATACCCTTGATAAGCTTTCCCAGTTAGACCAGATAAGATGCCAGTTACTTTACCAAGAGTTCCACTATTTTGCTTTCTTATCTTTTCTTTGGCAAAGACAGTATCAATAGGAAGAAGAGATAATCCTTTTATCTCTCCGCCTCCCTCCACACCAAACGGATCGCGAAGCCATTCTCCCAACATCTGATAACCACCACAGATTCCAAAGAGTAAGGTTCCTTTGGATTCTGCTTTTAATATAGCCGCCTCAAGACCACTTTCTCTTAAAAAAATTAAATCCGCAATTGTATTTTTCGTTCCTGGCAAGATAATCATATCAGGTTTAAGAAGTTCGGAAACCTTCGTTATATAACGTACAGAAACATTCGGAAAACGTTCCAAGTTATGAAAATCAGTATAATTTGAGATTTTTGGTAAACGTATCACAGCGATATCAATCTTCTTTGCCATCTTTTTAAGAAAGCGTTCTGAGATACTGTCCTCTTCTTCAATATCAACCTCGGTATACGGCACTACTCCTACAAATGGAATATCGGCAATCGGACTTAGTCTATCCGTTAACATAGTAAGACCTGGCTCAAGAATTTTGACATCTCCTCGAAATTTATTGATAATCAGCCCTTTTACCATTGCACGTTCCTCTTCTTCTAATAATGCAATGGTTCCATAAAGCTGTGCAAATACTCCTCCACGATCAATATCACCAACCAAAAGAACAGGTGAATTTGCCATACGTGCCATTCCCATATTCACGATGTCTTCTGATTTTAGGTTGATTTCTGCTGGGCTTCCCGCTCCTTCAATCACGATAATGTCATACTCTTTATCAAGGGTATCATAGGCTTTCATGATTTCAGGTATAAGCTCTTTCTTATATTTAAAATAATTAGAAGCTGTCATATTACCACGAACTTCTCCATTTATTATGACCTGAGAACCAACATCAGTCGTCGGCTTAAGAAGAATTGGATTCATCAATACGCTTGGCTTTATTCCCGCTGCCTCTGCCTGTACCACTTGTGCTCTTCCCATCTCATAACCATCTTCCGTAATAAAGGAATTCAGAGCCATGTTCTGTGACTTAAATGGAGCCACCTTAAAACCATCCTGTTTTAGAATACGACAAAGGGCTGTTACTAAAAGACTCTTCCCAGCACTGGACATGGTTCCTTGTATCATAATTGATTTTGCCATGGCTATTCTCCTTCTCTTCTATGATCGCATAGATCTATTATTTCGTTTAGCAAAATATCATTCTCTTCTTTCGATTTTACAGCGATGCGATAGTAACCATTGGTTAATCCAATAAAATTGCTACAGTCACGTATTAAAATTCCACGCTCTAATAA
>JAEWHR010000047.1 GCA_023387655.1 Bacillota bacterium | reverse complement strand
CAGTGAGAGAGGATTCATCCACGCGTAGATTAATACTTGAGATCAGACGTGCATCCGCAGGTATGTAGTGTCCTGTCTCTAAATAAATAATGTCTCCTGGAACAAGTTCGGAGGAGGGAAGTGTTGTTCGTTTATTATCCCGTAACACTTCTGCGGTTGGCGCTGACATTTTCTTAAGTGCTTCCAGTGATTTTTCAGCTTTTTCTTCTTGAATTACTCCCAAGATTGCGTTTAGAAAAATTATGGCAAAGATAATGATGGGGTCTATGTAATCTGCATGACCCTTTAATAGAGAAATCACAAAGGATACGACAGCCGCAACGATTAAAACGATAATCATGAAATCCTTAAATTGCGAAAGGAAGCGGGAGAGAATGCTTTTTCCCTTTTTTGCCTCCAATTGATTTTTGCCGTGTTCCAATTGCCGTTTTTGTGCTTCTTTTGTAGAAAGCCCAGTCGAAGCATTTGCTTTGAGAGCTTTTAAGGTATCTTGTATGGACATTGTATGGAATAGCATCGCAATCACTCCAAATCCTCTTCAAAAAAATATATGAGTGAATTAGGAAATTATGAAATGTTTGTTCCAAAGAAAATTGGATAGTATTAAGTAAAGAGGAAAAATTTGACACGATGTAGCAAAGTATGTTACCATTGGTAGAATAAAAATCTAGTTGTGAGGCCTTTATGTTATTTAATACAAAAAATTTAGATCCACGTTACAATAATTCAAGTGCTTTTCAAATTGCACTGTTTTCTCTTAATACAGCAGCTGCAACTTTATATATGGCTTTAATGGAATATACCGCGTATTTTGTAAATGGAATCATAGGATTTGGTGTAGTATTTACATCAATCGTCCTAACAGGACTTCGAGTTTTTGATGGTTTAATTGATCCATTTATAGGTTATATCGTTGATAGAACAGAAGGAAAATATGGGAAGTTTAGACCTTTTATGGTGCTTGGAAACTTTTTAATGGCCATCAGTTCTTTGCTGTTATACTATTGTTCGTACGCAATACCAAGAGTTTTAAGGTTACCGGTGTTTGTCTTAATCTATATTATATTCGTAATCGGTTATACATTTCAGATGCTGGTAGCGAAAGCTGGACAGACGGTAATGACGAATAATCCGAAGATGAGACCGTTATCGACTTATTTTGATTCACTTTTTATTACCTCGAGCTATGGTGGGACGGCTCTTTATGCGCAGACATTTCTAACGAAAAAGTATGGTGGGTTTCTAAATCCTAAGTTATATCAAGAACTAACTTTATGGATTGTTTTAATTGGCGGGATTTGTACGATTTGTGCAGTTTTTGGAATATGGAGTAAAGACAGAAAAGAATATTTTGGAAATCCAAATCAAGTAACAAAGATTAAAGTTGTGGACTACTTTAACATAGTGAAACATAATAAACCAATTAGAATGTTAGTAACCGCCGCATCGGTGAATAAATTTACCTCTATGGTTTATAGTAACATTACAGTTGGGGTTATCATTTTTGGAATTATGATGAAAAACTATGAATTGTCGGGAGAAATTGGACTAGTAACTGCGATACCTAATTTAATCGTTGTTACAATAGGTGTAATGGTGGCACAAAGACTGGGACAAAAGAAAGCCTTTGAGTCATTTACATGGTTAGCGATTCTTTTTCAAATTTTTATGACATTCTTATTATTATTTGGTGACTTAACAGAAATAGGCTTAACGAAATGGAATATGATTTCTATTTTATTTTTTGGAGCATTTATTTTATTAAATGGTTGTAAAGCGGTAAGCAATAATATTGTCGTACCAATGATAGCAGATTGCTCTGACTATGAAGTTTATCGTAGTGGTAATTATGTTCCAGGTATTATGGGAGCACTTTTTTCTTTAATAGACCAAGTAGTGTCAGCGTTTGGGACTGCTTTTGTAGGTCTTTTAGTTGCCATTATTGGTTTTCACAATTCTTTACCACAGATAGAAGACAAGTTAACTAATTCTTTAAAGATGGTTGCAATTATATGTTATTGTATTGTACCAATCGGGGGATGGTTACTTTCACTTCGTTCGATGAAATATTATGAGCTTGATAAAGAGAGAATGTGTGAAATAAATCTAAGAAATGTTTACGATGATAATCAACGTGAGAATGTAAGTTAATCATGGACAAGCATATGTAAATTCAAGCAGAAAAAAACTTAATTCACGCAAAACATATTGCTTCCTATCCTCTTATGGTATATCCTGAATATAACAAAGAAGAAAGGAATATGCAATCGCATATAGGGTGAAGTTTATGGTATCATTGTGCTGGCTAATTGGTCTTGCCATATTGCTTGCCATAGAAATTGCTACTCTCGGTTTAACCACCATATGGTTTGCTGGTGGAGCTCTCATTGGCTTTATAGCTTCTTTGCTTGGTGTGGAAGTATGGATACAGATGATTCTGTTTTTACTAGTGTCCCTACTGCTTTTGTTTGTTACAAGACCATTTGCAGTCAAACATCTGAACAAAAGCCGAGTGAAAACGAATTATGAGGGACTCATTGGTAAAGTAGTAAAAATTACAAAAAGAGTAGACAATGACAATCAAACAGGGGAAGCATTAGTAAATGGTCAAGAGTGGACAGTTCGTTCAGAAAATGATGGCGATATTTATGAACCAGGAACAAAGGTTAAAATTGTTAACATTGTTGGCGTAAAACTTATTGTAACAGAATATAGGGAGGAGAATTAGTATGCAACTTTATTTGATAATAGGGTTAGGAGTTATTATTTTATTAATTTTAGCATCTTGTGTAAAAATCGTACCACAGGCGCATGCATACGTAGTGGAACGTCTTGGTGGTTTTCAAGCTACCTGGAGTGTAGGTGTACATCTAAAGCTTCCGTTGGTTGATAAAATAGCAAGAAAAGTTATATTAAAAGAGCAAGTTGTTGACTTTGCTCCACAACCAGTTATAACAAAGGATAACGTAACGATGAGAATTGACACCGTAGTATTCTTTCAGATTACTGATCCAAAGTTATACGCATACGGTGTAGAAAACCCAATCATGGCAATTGAGAACCTAACAGCAACAACACTACGTAATATCATTGGTGATTTGGAATTAGATGAGACATTAACTTCTCGTGAAATAATCAATACCAAGATGAGAGTTTCTCTTGATACAGCAACTGACCCTTGGGGAATTAAAGTAAATCGTGTTGAGTTAAAGAATATTATTCCACCAGCTGCAATTCAAGATGCAATGGAGAAGCAGATGAAAGCAGAGCGTGAGCGTCGTGAGGCTATCTTAATTGCAGAAGGACAGAAGAAGTCTGCAATCCTTGTAGCAGAAGGAAAGAAAGAGTCTGTTATCTTAGAGGCTGAAGCTGAAAAAGCATCACAAATTTTACGTGCAGAAGCTAAAAAAGAAGCAACCATACGTGAAGCAGAAGGTCAGGCAGAAGCAATCTTAGAAGTACAGAAAGCGAATGCGGAAGGTATTCGTATGTTAAATGATGCTGATCCTAGTAAGGGAGTTATTCAGTTAAAGAGCTTAGAAGCGTTTGCAAAAGCTGCTGATGGTAAAGCTACAAAGATTATTATTCCATCTGAAATTCAGGGTATGGCAGGCTTAGTTAAGAGCCTAACTGAGGTTGGCGCAAAAGACGAACTTTAATATTTAATGGGTAGTATAAAAGTAGAACTATTATACAAATCTCTTTAGACATATTAATTGATGAATAAGATTCTGTAATGAAGGAGCATGTTATGACTAGTGTGCTAATCTTAGAAGATTGTAAGCAAAGTGCAGAGGCGTTGGGAGCAATCATAAAAGAGAGTAAGCTGGACTTACATGCTCTTTATGCGTCCACTTATCATGAGGCAATACAACTACTGAATAGTGAAGAAAAAATTTCATTATTTTTACTTGATATTAACCTTGATTCTTTTAAAAAAGAGAATAAACAAGGGCTTATGTTTGCCAAAAAGATACGAGAGTTACCAAACTATGCTTTTACACCGATTGTATTTATTACATCAACTGCTGAGCTTGAGTTAGTATCATATCGAGAGACCCAGTGTTATTCTTACTTAGTTAAGCCTTACGATAAGAATCAGGTACTAGGGCTTTTATCAAAACTATCGATTAACAAGGCTCCAACGAAAAAAGAGCAATTAATAGTAAAAAAGGATGGGGTTAACTATCGTATTCACGTTGAAGATATAGTCTGTATAGAGGCTATTCCTCATGGGGTGAGCATTTATTTAAAGGATGAGATATTAGATGTAAAGTACTTATCGATAAAACAATTACTAGAGAAGCTTCCAAGAGAGCAGTTTCTTCAGTGCCATCGTATGTTTGTCGTAAACACCGAGTATATTGAGTACGTAGATACCGTGAATCAATTTGTGAAGCTACAGGGTATTCAAAAAACAATAGACATTGGTATTACCTACAAAAGTAATTTGAGGAGATGGATGAATGAATAGTATTACAATATTGAAGGCATTTGCCATTCTATTGATCATTTTGATTGTTCTATTAGCTATGTATTTGGTATGGAAGCAAAAAATTATGGTTTATCTAAAGCAGGAAGAAGAACTGCGAATGTACAAACTATATGTTAAGCCTTTGGAGGAGTTTATCAAAGAGATAAGAGCGAGACAACATGAGTTTGATAATCACTTAAATGCTCTCTTAAGTATGCATCTTACCATTGATAATTACGCAGATCTTGTAAAAACTCAAGCAGAGTATATGAGAAGACTTGTTACCTTACCCGAACATAATTATCAAGGACTTCTAAAAATCAGCAATAAGGTGTTAGCAGGATTTTTGTATAGTAAGTTAATTGCAGCGCCATCAAATATTCAAATAGAGTTGATTGTGGGGAGCAAAGATATCTTTACAAATGTACCGGAGATTGATGCGGTAGAAGTATTAGGAACACTGGTTGATAACGCCTTTGAAGCATGTGATAAAGAAGAAAGTAAGGTTAAAATCTATCTTACCTCCGAGGCTGACCGCTTGATATTTATCATTAAGAACCAGCATGAAAAGATACCAATCAATGAATTATCAAGGTTTTTTGAACGTGGTTACTCAACAAAAAGCGCGAAAAAGAATCAAGGTTTTGGACTTTATAATGCGAATCGTATTATGAAACATTGGGGAGGAGAAATTTATGTGGAGAATGAAATAATCCTTGGTGATAATTATATTAGTTTCCATGTTGAGTTTTAGTGGGGGTTCAGGAGAACTAGAAGTTCTAAAAAGGCATGAGAATATAAAGGGCATGAAGTTCTAAAAGGCATGAGGATATAAAGGGGACAAAGATATATAAGGCATGTTGATATTAACTACCAAACGAGGGAAAATATGAAAGATCAACATAATTATTGTTGGTATATTCATGGTTTCCCTCGTTTCTTTGTGATATCTCATACCTTTGTAGTAATATTATAAATTTATATAACATTATACCAGAACTTCAATATGATAAGTCTGTAACCAATCATTAATCATTAAGAGATATGCAAGTGTTTGTGGGCCAGCCATAAGTTGACCATACCATGGCTTCCCATAATCAGATGGAGTATGAAGAAAAGAATCAAGTTTTTTCTTGTCGATAAATTGTACAAGAGGGGAAGAACTGTCATTTATGACTTCTAATAAACGAGTAGCAACCAAGGATTCATAACCTGGATCATAGGTTTTTGGATAAGGAGATTTCTTTCTCCAAAGAATTTCTTCTGGTAATAAATTATTACAACTCATTCTTAATAATCCTTTTACGATACCATCGGGTGCTTTTAAGGAAAAAGGAACATTCCATAGGTACTCAATAATTCTAATGTCTGCAAAAGGTACTCTTGCTTCTAATCCACTATACATACTAGTGCGGTCCATACGGTCTAATAAGGTTTGCATAAACCACTTCAAATTAAGATAGGAGATTTCTCTAAGTCTTCTCTCCTCCTTCGTATCCTCTGGTAGATAAGGTGTTTCACTAACCGTTGCCTCATAGGTATTTTGTACATATTCGTCCATACGAAGACTTTGAAGAAATTCATCATTTAGTAACTGCTTTCTAGCACTTAGATCTCTTGACCAAGGGAAGGTATGGGAGTTTTTAGCCTCTTCACTATGAAACCATGGATATCCTCCGAAGATTTCATCTGCACATTCCCCAGTTAAAGCAACTTTATCATGCTGTTTGACGAGAGAGCAAAAGTGTAGAATTGAAGAGTCGATATCCGCCATTGCAGGTAAGTCTCTCGCAAGAACCGAGTCATGAAGTCGATCTGCTAACATAACATTGTCACATTCAAGAAGATGGTGGTTGGTATCAAGGTATTCCACCATTTTCATTGCATATGGAAGATCTCTAGATGGTTGAAACTTATTGGTCTTAAAATATTCTTCATTATTTACAAAATCAAAAGAAAAGGTATCAAGTTGTTTGTTTTTTTTCTTCAGTTCATTTGCACAAATAGCAGTCACGATACTTGAATCAATTCCACCGGATAAAAAGGTACAGATCGGAACGTCACTGACCATCTGACGGCGAATCGCATCGGTTATTAAGAAACCGGTCTTTTCTACTGTTGCTTCAAAAGAATCTTCGTGTGTCTTACTGACCAGTTTCCAATATATTTCTTTATGAAATCCACTTTGATTATAGTAAACTATCTCCCCAGGCAAAACTTCCATAACCTTATCAAAGACTCCGCATCCTGGAGTTTTAGCAGGGCCGATGGAAAATATCTCATTCAAACCGTTTATAGTAACTTTTGGAGTAAATCCAGGATATTCAAACAAGCCTTTTATTTCAGAGGAAAAGATCAAGGTATCTTCAAACACAGTATAAAACAATGGTTTTACTCCTGCTTGATCACGGAAGAGGTAGAGGGAATCAAGTGCAACATCAATAATAGCACAGGCAAAGATTCCATTTAGTTTTTTTACAAACTCAGGACCATAAGAAATAAAACCTAGTAGTATAACTTCTGTATCGCAAGTTGTTTGGAATTTCATTCCTCGTTCTTGTAAATCTTTTTTTAGCTCATCTGTATTATAGATTTCACCATTGTAAACAATTACGTACGTCCTTTCTCCAAAAGAGCGTAGCATTGGCTGCCCACCAGAGACTAAGTCGATGATGGATAAACGTGCATGTGCCAAGCCTATGTGATTATTCAGATAGATTCCTTGTTCGTCCGGACCACGATGGTAAAGACGTTTTGTCATGTTATTTAAAATTGTTTTATAGTAGGACTCCTTATCTAAGTAGTGTTGTCTTGGATGATAAAAGCCAGCGATTCCACACATAGTAGGTAACCTCCCTCATTGCAAGTCTAAAAAGTACGGAGGAATGATAGATAGTACTTTTTCTCTTTTTATTGTCACATTAATTTATGTAAAGCATAGGGGATGTGTGCATAGGACGGGTTTAAATTAAAATGTTAACATATTAACAAATTTCGGCAATTAATGGTTATATATATTATATCAAGTGTATAGTTATACATACTTTATAAAGTATAGGTGAATATAAATATGGGAAAAACTCCTATATGACTAAAAACAGGAGGTCAGAATAGCATATAATTGCTAATATCCAAATGTTATACTGGATTTTTTTTACCTGATAGTCTATAATAACCAATGAAATCAAAATTATTGTTATTTATTTAACATGAACGTCTAAGTGATTCTTGCTTAAGGTTAGGAATTCATGTAGAATAACTACATAAATCCAAGCAAAACGGATGAAAAAAACGTTAGGAGAGATGGTATGTATAAGATTACTAAAAAAGTGCTTCTAGCTTCCAATATCTATTTAATGGATGTAGAAGCTCCACGTGTTGCTAAGAGCTGCTATCCGGGCCAGTTTGTTATTGTTAAGATGGATGAAAAAGGAGAAAGAATTCCACTTACCATATGTGACTATAACAGAGAAGAAGGGACAGTTTCCATTGTATTTCAGGCTGTTGGCCCATCCACACAGATGATGGCTAAGTATGAGGTTGGAGAATATTTTAGAGATTTTACTGGTCCACTTGGTTGTAAGTCAGAGTTAATCGACGAGCCAATCACGGAGTTACAAGAAAAGAAGATACTTTTTGTTGCTGGTGGTGTAGGTACCGCTCCGGTTTATCCGCAGGTGAAGTGGATGAAGAGTATTGGATGTAATGTAGATTGTATTATCGGTGCACGAAACAAGGATCTAGTCATCTTAGAAGACGAGATGAAAGAGGTTGCAGCTAATGTGTATGTAGCAACAGACGATGGCTCTTATGGATTTAAGGGTAATGTAAATGATAAGATTAAAGATTTGGTGCAAAATCAAGGAAAATCATACGATCTTATTATTGCAATAGGACCAATTATTATGATGAAATTCGTTTGTCTATTAACAAAAGAATTAGGAATTAAGACCATTGTTAGTATGAATCCTATTATGGTAGATGGTACTGGTATGTGCGGTGCATGTCGTATTACCGTTGGTGGTCAAGTAAAGTTTGCATGTGTTGATGGCCCTGAGTTTGATGGTCACTTAGTTGACTTTGATGAAGCAATGAAGAGATCGCAGATGTATAAGACGAAGGAAGGAAGAAAAGAGCTTCGTGAAAAAGAAGGCGATACTCATCATGGCGGATGCGGATACTGCGGCAGCGAGGAATAGGGGGATAAACACATGGACGTATTAAAAAGAGTACCAGTAAGAGAACAAGAACCTAGTGTCAGAGCGAAAAACTTTGAGGAGGTTTGTCTTGGATATAATAAAGAAGAGGCAATGCTTGAGGCAACTAGATGTTTAAAATGTAAGAATGCAAAGTGTATTTTAGGTTGTCCAGTTAGCATTGATATTCCAAGTTTTATTAAAGAGGTGGAAGTTGGCAATATTGAAGAGGCTTATCGTGTAATCAGTACATATTCTGCATTACCTGCAGTTTGTGGCCGTGTCTGTCCTCAAGAATCCCAGTGTGAAGCAAGATGTATTCGTGGTATTAAAGGAGATCCAGTATCCATTGGTAAATTAGAGCGTTTCGTTGCGGATTGGGCAAGAGAGAATGGAATCAAACCAGAACCTCCAAAGGAGAGGAAGGGTAAGAAAGTAGCGGTAATTGGCTCTGGCCCTGCTGGTTTAACTTGTGCAGGTGATCTTGCAAAACTTGGTTATGATGTAACTATTTTTGAAGCACTTCATGAGCCAGGTGGTGTATTAGTATATGGTATTCCTGAATTTCGATTACCAAAGGAAACGGTTGTAGCCACAGAAGTAGAGAACGTAAAAGCACTTGGTGTAAAAATCGAAACCAATGTAGTAATCGGAAAATCTACAACGATTGATGAATTATTAAATGAAGAAGGATTTGATGCCGTTTTCATTGGCTCTGGTGCTGGTTTACCAAAATTCATGGGTATCCCTGGTGAGAATGCGAATGGTGTATTTTCAGCAAATGAATATTTAACAAGAAGTAATTTAATGAAGGCGTTTGATGAATCCTATGATACACCTATTGTTTCTAGTAAAAAGGTAGCAGTTGTTGGCGGTGGTAATGTTGCGATGGACGCTGCTAGAACTGCATTGCGACTTGGAGCAGAGGTTCATATTGTTTATCGTCGTAGTGAAGAAGAACTTCCAGCAAGAGTGGAGGAAGTCCACCATGCAAAGGAAGAAGGAATTATATTTGATCTACTAACAAATCCTACTGAGATTCTTGTAGATGAGACTGGTTGGGTTAAGGGCATGCGTTGTGTTAAGATGGAACTTGGTGAGCCAGATGCCTCTGGAAGAAGAAGACCGGTAGAGGTTCCAGATTCCGAATTCGTATTAGAACTTGATACCGTTATTATGTCTTTAGGAACAAGTCCAAATCCGCTGATTTCCTCTACAACGGAAGGTCTTAAGATTAATTCTCATAAATGTATTATTGCGGAAGAAACTGACGGAAAAACCTCCAAAGAAGG
>JAEWHR010000151.1 GCA_023387655.1 Bacillota bacterium | reverse complement strand
TGCATCTATCTCTGGTGCAAGGCCTGTTTTTTCTAATATTATAGGAGTGTTTTTTGATGCTGAACCAACACCTATCTTAATTCCTTTGATCTTTAATAGTTCCAAGGCCTCTTTCACATCCTTTAATACAGCTGAATCATCGAGTGAATCTAACATTTGGACATAGTAGTTATTCTTCCTCTCTGCAAGTTCTTGCTTTTCTTTCTCTGAATAACTTAGACTCCCTTTTCCTAGTACGATTTCTAAGGATTTCAGTCTACTAATGCCTTTTTGTAATTTGTTGTCCTCTCTGGTGTAATTGTGTATATTTAATTCTCTTGCTAATTTAGTCCATGCTTCAAAATGCAGTTCATCGGTTGAAACCAACACTCCATCTAAATCAAAAATAACTCCTTTAATCATACTATTTTCTCCTTTCCGCTGTGTAAGTTATGAATCATTCTGGTATGAGTGACAGGAAGTAATATTGATTCACTCTATGAAAAAATCAAACTACCAAGTATAAAGTATTCATTGCCTGATCTTAGTTACACTACTATCCTTTATAAAACCTCTATACATTTTCAATGTTTAATGGTAAACTTACACTATTAGGTTTAACCTTAAACCTGTTGAAAGGAAGGGATGTTTAGTGGCAACTATTAAAGATATCGCTCAGATCGTTGGTGTTAGCTGTACCACCGTTTCTAACGTAATTAATGGAAAATCAGGTCGCGTATCCGCTGAAACCATTGCAAGAATAAATGACACTATTAAAGAACTTGGCTATGTACCGAATATGTCCGCTCGCTCTTTGGTTTCTAATAATTCCAAAGTAATTGGAATTATCAATCACTTAATCGTAAATAAACAGGAAAACTTCATGGAAGATCCTTTTCACTCTGCTTTTATCGGAGCAATTGAAGCTACCTTACGGGAAAACGGTTATTATTTAATGTTACGAACCGTTGAAACTGCCGATGATTTACATACCTTTCTTAGAAACTGGAATGTAGACGGCTTATTCTTTACCGGGATCTTTAAAGATTCCTTTTATGAAGCACTAACAAAGCTTTCAATACCGATTGTTTTAATCGATAGTTATGTCAGCCATCCAAATATGTGTAATGTTGGTCTTGAAGACTATCAAGGCGGTTACCTTGCAACAAAGTATTTACTGGAGCATGGCCACCAAAACATTGCATTTGTTTCACCCATGATTAAGGAAAATGGTGTTCTTTATCAACGTTTGCTGGGATATAAGCAGGCACTGCAAGAATTTCACATTCCAATTCGGGATGAGTTAATCCTGCAAGCTGGTATGGATGTTAGCTCTTGCTTAAAAACCGGTGCTAAAATTGCATTAAACAATGACATTACTGCCCTATTTGCAACAGCGGATATTATGGCTGCTGGACTGATTGCAGGATTACGTCAGGCTGGTAAGCGCGTACCAGAAGATATCTCCATTATTGGATTCGACGATTTAAGTATTAGCCGTATTACCGATCCTCCGTTAACCACCATCCATCAGGATGCAAATGAAAAAGGGAGACAAGCGGCCTACTTTATGCTAGACCGCCTGGAAAATCGAACGCTAAAACAAAGAGAGGTTATCCTTCCGGTTCACTTGGTAGAGAGAAACAGTGTACTAACTATATAAACAAGTGCTGAGATAGTGCATTAACTATCTATGAAAGCTCTGTGACAGATCTTAACGATATAAGTGAGCACTGTAGCTGTTTTTAATATCTAGGTGAAATCTATGACTCTTTTTTTAACTAAGAGAATACTACGTTACCATCTTCCTTAGTAACCGTGATTCGATATTTTTTTCCACCTAGTTGTACTGAAAAACTTAACTTTGTTATGTAAGAAGGAAGGCATGGCTTTATAGCGATACTTCCTTCTTTTATGGTTAAACCTGCAAAGCCATATACTGCTGTCATATAAGCACCACCGGCTGCAGCAGGATGAGTACCACCAATATAAAGAAGTCCTGCCCACTCCTTTCCTCCACCTTTTAAATCCGCTGTAGCCGTCTTTAAAAAGAATGGATATGCCTCATCGGGATTACCACAATAACAAGCTAATAACGCATACATACAGGCACTTAACGATGATCCATGCTCTGTTCTTGGTTCATAATAGTCCCAATTTTTTTGTAATACTTCCTGTTCGTATTCTTCACGAAACAACGTTAGTGCTGTTACTACATCTGCTTGTTTAATAATCTTTGTATCAGCAGCTACTCCATATGCCCCACCCCAGTATTCCTTTGGATGTATGATTTTACTTCGAACTTCGTCAAGTGTCATATCTTTTAACTTAGAATAGCCATCAAATTGTTCAATAACCCTTGAATATTTGTCCGGAAGCTTTATGAAAATTCGTTTAGAAGCTTCTTCAAATTTTAATAATAACGCGGATAATCCATACCGCTTTGTTAATTTTTGTTGTGCCTCCTTAGAAAGTTTTGATACATTATGAAGTAATTCTACTGCCATATCAAAAGTATACTTTGCCATACGATTGGTATAAAAGTTGTTATTCACTCTTTCATGATATTCATCTGGCCCTACCACATCATGCAGTTCATATTGTCCAAAAGGTACTTTTTGAAGCAGCATAGAGTAATAAAACTGTGCACACTCAAGTACAACCTCAACTCCACCTTCCTCAAGAATGGAGTAATCTTTTGTTGTATGAACATAATTCATTAATCCATACACCACTGCTGCTGAAATATGAATCTGTTTATCACGAAAATAAGTACGCATTGGACGTTCGGTAAACACATCAATAACGTTATAATCAGAGCATGCCTCATATCCGCCCTCCTGACTCTCCCATGCATAAAAAGCTCCTAAATATCCATATTCCTTCGCTTTTTTCCTAGCTCCATCTAAGGTATCAATTCGGTATTTAACCAAACTTCTCGCAACAAGGGGTTCTGTGTAAAGATAGAAAGGAAGCAAAAACATTTCCGTATCCCAAAAAATAGCCCCCTTATAGGTCTGTCCAGATAGCCCTCTTGCTGGAATTGACATACTTTTAGCATGTCTTGGTGCAATACTAATTAGATGATATAATGAATAATTCAGCGCTTGCATGGCTTCCTCATCACCTTCTAGTATAACCTGATCAGTTTCCAAGCGTTTCTTCCACCATTCCATATTCTCGCTCTTTAAGGTTTTGTATCCTTGTATAAGGGCATGCTGTAATAGATCTCTATTCTCTCTTTCATAATAAATACTGTCTTTCTCTGTGAACACTCCAATGTATTTATAAATACAAACCATTCCACTTGCAGGTAAAGAGAGCGTAAATCGATTTAATATTTTATTATCAGTCTTTACAACCTCATGAGCATATTGCTGTTTTTTTCTTTGCTCTAAGCAATCTGGAATAATATCATCTAAAATATGTAAGGAGGTGATGTCCCTTATACTAATTCCAATTTTCTTCTCTGATGTAACCGCATGAGTTGACAACTCAAACGTGTTCTCCTCTTTGCTGGAACTTGAAAACTTTACTTTATTAAGATGCGGTCCATTGATATCCCAAACATCTGCATCAATTCCCGATACCAAGGTTACGTCCATATCTACACTTGCATAAATGCTATATTTCATACAAATCAAATGTGGTTCTTCCATACAGCAAAAACGTTCACTTTCCACTGTGATTTCTCCTAGTTTGGTAGGATAGGAGGTCTTCCTACCAAACAGCCCATGAGAGAAATCTAAGGTAAGCTGGTGTGAATTACTCTTTGAATCAGGTAAACCGATTCTCTCACCTGCAACCTCTATGTAAGTATAAAGTGCATTTGGAGCATTGATTGGTTCTCGAAACTTATCACCAACCTGATCATAAAGTCCTGATAGATTAATGGCAACTAACTGCTCTTTTTCATATTCTTCAAGAGTACCTCGAATTCCCATATAACCATTACCAATAAAAAACTTATTACCATGCGCTGCAACAAGACTGCTATCATAACCATGTTCCGTCAATATCCAATCCATAATTACCCCCTATACCTGCACTACACTATCATTTTTTGTTTATAAACGACTTCTCTTAAACAGGATATCTCTATTTTATATTTAACATGATATCTATTCTAGATTTAACATGGTATCTTAATCTTTAATTTTGAGCGATCTAAGGTATATTCCTTTTCATAAATTTTTATGAGTACCTCATTTCCCTCCAATACCTGAAATGAAGCTTCCCCTTTTGATACCTCAACTAAAATTACTCGTCCACGATACCCAATACGGAAGGAGTAGGCCCTCCAGCAGTCCGGAATACTTGGCACAAAACTTAAGAGTTCACCATCTGCTCTCATACCACCAAAACCATATACGATATTCATCCATGCAGCTGCAATTGAGGTAGTATGAAGCCCATCTCCTGTATTACGGTTATAATTATCTAAATCCATTCTTGTAGCAAATCCAAAGAACTGATAAGCCTCATTGTGTTTCTTTAATTGACTTGCCAAGATGGAATGAACCGATGGTGACAAAGAACTTTCATGAATACACCTTGGCTCATAAAATTCATAATTCGCTTTTAGCTGCTCTATTGTAAAGTTTGAATTAAACAATAACATCATCATTAAAACATCCGGTTGTTTAATCATATCGTTTCGATAAATTCTATCATAGGTCCAGTGGTGATACAGAGGAAATTCCTCTATCGGTATCGCATCCACCTCCACATGAGGAAGTTCGAAATACCCTTGATGTTGCTCAAACAACTTGCTTTCTTCATGATATGGTATCCACATGGCATCCGCTTTTTTCTTAAAGTCTTCAATCTCTTCACTAGATACCTGGTAACGATCTGTTATCTCTTGCTCACTTAGTCCTTCTTCTTTTAATTGTTTCATTACATCATAGGTATAATTCAATGTCATTTTTCCAAGAACATTCGTATAGCAGTTGTGATTTACCATCATCTGAAATTCATCCGGACCCATAACTCCATAATATCCGTATTTTGTACTATCCGCGTTATAGTCTCCTCTCGTAACTAACATACGGCTTATTTCAATTAACATTGGAAGACCAAAGTTATATAAAAATTCAAAATCCTCTGTTACTTTAACATAACTCCATATACCATAAGCAACGCCTGTGGAAGCCTGTAGCTGAAGGCTTGCATGCTGCCACAAACTACAACACTCTCTACCACTTATCGTAGCGATAGGATAAAATGCTCCCTTACAATCCAATTCCTTCGCCCGCAGTTTTGCTTCTTCTAAAGTTTCATAACGAAACATTAAAAGATTTTTAGCCGCCTTTATATTATTAAATAAATAAAATGGCAAGCAATAAGTCTCTGTATCCCAAAAAGCATTACCGCTATATGCTTCTCCTGTTAGTCCTTTTGCTCCAATATTCGTACCTGCTTCTGTTCCGTGATATGTCTGATGCATTTGAAAAATACAGTAACGGATACCTTGTTGATTCAAATCATCTCCCTCAATCACGATATCCGATTCTTTCCACTTTTCCTCCCACCATGAAATACTCTTTGCGAGAAGTTGATCATAATAGAAGTTCATTCTTTCCTTCCATTTCTCTTCGCATTTAACGTTAAACTTTAGATAGTCGGACTCATCCGTTTTCTTACATACAATATTACATACCACTTTTGTAACTACAGTCTCACGTTGCTTTTTTAAATCAAGCTGATAAGCTATTGTAAGTTTGTTATCTTCTTTTTGAATCTCTTTTTTTCGTGAATTTGGTGCTTTGATTTTACACATAGATGCGACTTTTTGTTTTGTATTTTTCGTTGTACCAACAAGAAATAAGCCATCTTCTTCTGTACGTTCCTCACTACATATGAAATAATTTTTCCCTGTCATATAATGAGGTCTTGTAAAATCCAAACCAAGACTAACGCTAATGCTACCATCGAAATTAAGAGGCCTAAAACGTATCCTCTGACCCGCCATACAAGCATCATTCATGGATAAGAAACGCTCAAATATGATTTCAACTTGTTTTCCATTTTGCAATTCCCAAATAAAACTACGTCTTAAAACACCTGTTTTTAAGTCAAGATAGCGATGAAACTTATGAAATTTTGCAACCGCCAGATCCAGTATTTCACCATCTAAATATACTTTGGTGTAAAAATAGTCCACCGAATTCACCATAAATTCAGTGTAATCTATAATTCCTTTATAGTTTTGTGAAGAAACTTCTTCTCTTTCATAAACACCATTAAAATAACTTCCAACTAAACTATCGAATGAATATCCTTCCTCAAAATATCCACGGACTCCCATATATTCATTTCCTAAAGAAAATATGGATTCCGATACCTTTGCGTAGTTTGGATCAAATCCTTCTTCAATTATTTGAAATGGATCTGCTTTATAATATAAATCTGCTATTTTTGCCATAGTCTATCCCTTTATTGCGCCCATTGTGGCACCCTCTGTTATTTTTTTCTGGAAGATGATAAATAAAATGGTTGGGGGTATCATAGAAAATGCTACCGCTCGTAAGACTTCAACATCTGTTGCATTGGAATTACGGAATGCAAACAACCGAACCATTACTGTTTCCTTCCCAGAACCATCCAAAACTAGATAAGGTAATAGGAAATCCGACCAAGAAGCAGTTATAGAAAAAATCATAATAACTGTAATAATTGGTTTTGATAATGGTAAGATAATCTGTTGAAATACGCGTAAAACACCACAACCATCTAGTTTTGCTGCCTCTAATAATTCCGACGGCAACCCTTCAAAAAACTGTTTAAACATAATAACATAAAAGGCATTCGCCCCAAATGCTAACCATAGAGGGATAAAGGATTGATTTAATCCCACACGATTAATGTTTACAAAAAGTGCAACAACACTCGTAGTAGCAGGAATTAGTAAACTCCACATTACAAGACCTAGCACTATCTTATGTCCTTTCGGACGTAAAATAGCTAATCCATATGCAAGTAATCCGTTAAAGATGACTGCACAAACAACACAGCCTGCAACTGTGATGAAAGAGTTAATATAGTACTTTAAGAAACCTAAGTCCTTCCAAGTCTTTGCAAACACACTAAAATCAAAGTGAGCAGGGAAAATAGTTTCACTTTTTCGAAACTCTTTTAGTTCCTTTAAGCTTGCTAGAAATACCCAAACGGCCGGGAATACCGAGATAACAACCATGAGGAAACAAAGAAGTAATATAACAATACAGAGTACTTTAATCTTCTTTGAATGAAGGTCGTAAAAGCGTATGGTACCATCTTTTTTCTTACGAAACTTTTCAATAAACATGCTCTTACCCCCTAATCTTCCTTCTTCGTAGTCAGCTTAAAGTAGATTCCACTTAAGATAACCAGCACAATACATATCATAACTGACAATGCTGCTGCCATTGGATACTTATAATCACGGAAAGCATAGTTATATACAAGGTGCATAATAGAAATACTTGCATTGTTCGGTCCACCATTGGTCATCACCAATGGTTCATAGAGTATCTGAAATACTGCAATAACCTGTAGTATTAATAATGTCTTAGCTAAGGAAAAAACATTTGGTAGAGTAATGTAACGAATTCTTTGCCGAATACCTGCACCATCAATCGTAGCCGCCTCATATAATTCAGGATTTATACCACTAATACCAGCCATATAAATTAATGCGGTGGAACCTGCACTCTTCCAAGTCATGGCTACTACAATCAATGGAATTGTTAACGCTGCATTATTTAACCATACCTGATTTTCAATTCCAATTTTAGATAATAAGATATTTAAAACACCTGTTTCACCCGGACGAAAGAAAAATCTCCATATCATAACTGTGGCAAGTCCAGGGATAATATTCGGAAAGTATACTCCCACTCGAAATAAACTACGAAGATGGATAGTCTCCGTAATAAGAAGTGCTATTATGATGGGAACTGCAAATCCAATAATTAATGACCAACCTATGTAAACAAACGTATTTTTTAGTGCAGCCAAAAAGTCTGGATGTCTTAATACTCTTAAATAGTTATCAAAACCAATAAAATCTTCTGTTTGAATCCCTTTTGCTGTATATAGCGATAACCGAATGCTTTCAAAAAGGGGCTCCCATACAAAAAATGCGAACAAAATAATGGAAGGCAGCATAATCATCCAGCCAAGGAAATCTTTTTTCTTCCAGGATGTTTTCGGTGCTTTCTTTTTAACACTCATTCCCTTTATTCTACCTCCATTCCTGTCAATGATAGAAAGCATTTGCGTATGCAGTAACTAATATATCTACATACGCAAATGATTTACCTAATTCATTTCTTATAAAGATCATCCAATATACTCTGATAATTTGCATCTGCCTTTTGCATTAAAGCAGCAATGTCAGCATCCTTATCCGTTACAACAGCTTGTAATACTTTGGTTAACTCTGCATATAGATCCTGAGCAGAACCAGGTTCTTCCATACGAAGATTACCACTTTGTTTCGTTGCTGTAAAATAACTATCAAACATCTTAGTGTCTACATTGCCATAATCTTTGATAATCTGTGTTTCTGCATCTAAGACATCTTGATCAATCCAACATGGGAATCTAGGTATCACTGGAACACCGTTTGATACTCTGTTCTCAGCATCTGCCTTCATACCAGCAATTGCTTCTTCGGATGCTACAGGTGCCTTCCCCATAATCTCAAGATAATCGAGAGCTGCATTGATTTCTTCCACTGTTGCATCCTTAGAGAACATGTATGGAGTACCACCAGATAAGGAATATTGTTCACCATTTGGTCCTGCTGGTAGAGCACACATAGCTAATTTATCAACTGGAAGACCATTTACTTGTGTTGGCTGATTTACTGCATCATTTGCGCCTATGTACATTGCTGCTGTTCCAACACCTATATTAACAAAACCGGTGCCCCAATCTTCGTTGATTGGATCTGGTGTTAAAACATCATATTTCCATCTTAAATCTTTTATGTACTGCATTGCTGCAATTGCTTCTGCGGAATCCACGTTTGCAGTAAAGGTTCCATCACCATTATCAACAGTAAAGGTTGCTCCGAATGCCCAAGCTATATTAGAGAAATGCCATCCACCAGCATTGTCTTTTGCAAGTAAGCAAAAACCTGCCATTCCAGTAGCATCCTTGATTTTCTTTGCTGTCTCAGCTAATTCTTCCCAAGTCTTTGGATAGATTGGGTAGCCATTCTCATCTACAAGACCTGCTTCTTCAAATAATTCCACATTTAACATTAAACCTAAAGCATAGCCGTCACGTGGAATACCATAGATTCTGCCATCTTTCGATAATAATTCACGGATGGATGGGTTAAGGGTATCTAACCAACCTCTTTCTTGTAAGATATCAGTAATATCGGCAACAAATCCACCAGCTATTAACTTCTGTGGCTCGGTATACCAGCTTTCAAAGATCGTTGGTAAATTTCCAGACTCAGCCTTTGGAACGAAGGTATCTACAGCGTATTTATAGTAAGCAGGAACAACTTCAACGTTAGGGTGTTTTTCATTGAATTTTTTTACAAATTCCTTATGCATTGCAATATCATCAGTAAGGGTATCTTCTGGCCAGATACCTAATTTTAATTGAAACTTTTCTTCTACAGGATTACTTACTTCCTTTGTAGGTTCAGGAGCACTTGTCTGTTGTACTTCTTTTGTTGGTTTCGCATCATCTACTGTAGTTTTTGCTTCGTTTTTCTTACAACCCGAAAGCATACCAACTGTTAACGTTAAGCATAGCAGTAAGCCAATCACTTTTCGTTTCATAAAACTATTCCCCTTCCATCTTAATTGGATTTTAAGTTAAACGTTAAACTAATTAAACTTTAGCACTTCCTGTTAAGTTGTGCACTTTGTATAGATTTAACGTTCAACCTTATTCTATCATTTATATATTATTATGTCAATATAGTCTTTTGTATTTTTCTTACTACTATTTTATTTGTTTAAAAATGCTATGTTTTCATGCTTTATCTGTATAAATTTTAATACTATAGAAAATTTATACAGATAATTAATTATACACCATTCTTCAAATAATCCACTATCTCATAATTTATATGCCATGTATATTAATATTTATCTCATTTCATATGAAAAAAAGCATTATGAGATTATTTGCATTTTTATTATGGGATTCTACCTACATTGTTAATAATAAGTTTATTTATACAATTTTAATTGACAAATACTACTACATCAAGTACGATTTACTTAAATATTATTGTTCAAATTTGAACTATTTTCTCTAACATGTATCTTATCCGATCGAAACATAATGGTAGAAAGGATTAATTATGGAAAGCTTTCTTGTTAATTTTATGAAAATGGATAAACTTTATCTGCAGATTTGTCATGATGCAGTAAGTGATTATCATCTTACAAGAAATGAAGTATTGTGTTTGTTATTCCTACAGAATAACAAGCCTTTTGACTGTGCAAAAGATATTGTACAATACCGAAAGATATCGAAAGGTCTTGTGGCTAAAAGTGTTGAATCCCTTATAAAATCTGGGTATTTAACAGTAGTGAAAGATAACTATGATAGTCGTATCTTGCATCTTCATACTACAAATAAATGCGAATCCATTTTAATAAAACTGGCAGAAGCTCGTCAAGAATTCCGTAATTATTTAATGGCTGGTATCAGCGAAGAAGATCAACTTATGTTAGATAAAATCAGTCAAAGAATGATAATGAATCTAGAAGGGATGATTTCATGAACAAACAATTGAATGCTGATTTAGGTAATGGAAAGATAGGAAAACTTCTATTTCAACTCTCTGTTCCTGCCATCGCAGCACAAATTATTAACGTACTCTACAACATGGTTGACCGAGCGTATATCGGACATATCCCCGACATAGGCTCACAGGCATTAACCGGAGTTGGAGTAACGATGCCTGTCATTATGGCAATTAGTGCATTTGCAGCCTTGGTTGCTATGGGAAGTGCCCCAAGAGCGGGTATCATGCTAGGAAAAAAGGATTCCGAAAGTGCAGAAAAAATACTTGGTAACTCTTTTTTCTCCTTGATTATCGTATCGATTGTTCTAACCGTAGCAATCTTACTCTTTGGTAAACCAATTTTAATGATTTTCGGTGCTAGTGAGAATACCGTAGGTTATGGTCTTGACTACCTTAATATCTATGCACTTGGTACCATATTTGTACAGATTACACTTGGTATGAATGCTTTTATTTCCACACAAGGCTTTGCCAAAACTAGTATGTATACTGTTGCAATCGGTGCCATTATCAACATTATCTTAGACCCTATTCTAATCTTTGGATTTAATATGGGCGTTAAGGGTGCTGCACTTGCAACAATTTTATCCCAAGCGGTTTCTTGTATCTGGGTAATACGATTTTTAACATCAGAAAAATCAGTACTTCGTATTAAAAAGGAAAATGTAAGATTTAATCCAAAGATTATGCTTCCATGTATTGCACTTGGTCTCTCGCCATTTATTATGCAGTTTACAGAGGCGGTTATAGCAGTTTGTTTCAACTCAAACCTATTAAAATATGGCGGTGATATCGCAGTTGGAGCCATGACGATCTTAACAAGTATTATGCAATTTTCAATGTTGCCACTTCAAGGGCTTACCCAGGGTTCTCAACCGATTATTTCTTATAACTTCGGTGCAGGTAACTTTGATCGAATCAAGAAAACATTTAGACTTTTGGTAACATCTTGTTTAGCTTACTCCACCCTAATATGGGCTATCTCTATGTTTGTACCAAAATTATTTATTTTGATATTTGCAGATTCACCGGATCTTATTGACTATTCTGTATGGGCGGTTCGAATCTATATGGCAGTTTCTTGTATCTTTGGTATTCAGATTGCATGCCAGCAAACCTTTATAGCAATCGGAAATGCAAAAATCAGTATGTTCCTTGCTTTACTAAGAAAAGTTTTTCTTCTTATTCCTCTTATCTTTATCTTACCAATCTTTTTTGAAGATAAAGCATTTGCGGTATTCCTAGCAGAGCCAATTGCTGACTTTTTTGCTGTTTTAACTACTGCAATAATGTTCTTTTTCACTTATAAGAAACTTGGTATGAAGAAGGAAAATTCCATCTAATATTAATACTTGAATTACATATGCTCCCCTTATGAATATGGTTTCGAAGAGAAACTTAAATCATAAGGAGAGCATATTTCTAAATTGGGCTTTTCTTTATGGCCATTTTCTTTATAAGCCTTTTCTTTATGGGCCTTTTCATTAATACCCTTTTCTTTATTGGCCTTTTCTTACCGTGCAATCCTCCGGAGCCTTATCATCTCGAAATCCTTTAAATACTGGTTGCCTGAAAGATTCTTTCTCACTAGGCATCGATTCCACAATCCCTACTAACTCCGGTTTTAGCCAAATCGTATTCTCATTTCCTTTTGGTACATATCCAAAAGGGCTTTCTGTTATTCTAGTGAATCCACGTTGTTCTAATGCTCGCATGCTTACCCCTAGCGTTACATGACCTTTATAAA
>JAEWHR010000038.1 GCA_023387655.1 Bacillota bacterium | reverse complement strand
GCCTGTATGGACGTTTTTAGAAGAATATAATCTGGAAGGAAAAACATTTATTCCATTTTTCTCGCATAATGGCAGTTCAAACGGTGCGAGCAGTTTAAATACTATAGAGGCTTTAGCCACGGATTCTAACTTCCTGAGTGATGATGCACTTTCCATTAGGGGAAGTAATGTTGCTGATTCCCAAAATGAAGTGGAAGAGTGGGTTAGGGGATTGAAATATTAAAAACTGAATAGCTTTTTAAGGGTAACAAGAAACAATGTCCAAAAAGCTGAGCCTGATGTTATTTGCTGGCTGCAAGAATTGGGATATACAAAATAGGAGGTTATTATGAATAAGAATATTTTAATTTTATCAGGAAGTCCCCGAAAAGGTGGTAATTCCGATCTGCTGTGTGATGAATTTATGCGTGGTGCAGTAGAGAGTGGAAATCAGGCGGAAAAGATTTTTCTACGAAATAAGAAAATAGGTTATTGTACTTCCTGCTACTATTGTCTAAAAAGTGATGGTGTCTGTGCCATTAAGGATGATATGGCAGAGACAATTGAAAAAATGCACTGGGCAGATGTCATTGTTATGGCAAGCCCTGTTTACTTCTATTCTATCGACGCACAAATGAAAACATTGATTGACCGCTGCTTTGCACAATGGACTAAGATTAAGAATAAAGAACTTTATTACATTATGACTTCTGCCGATGACACCGATACTGTAATGGATTGTACTCTAGAATGCTTTAGAGGGTTTGCAGTTTGTTTGGATGGTTCAAAGGAAATGGGTGTTATATATGGTAAAGGTCTATCTGAATCCGGAACAGTTCAAAATACTCCGATAATGCAGGAAGCATATGAAATGGGCAGGAATGTATGATAGGAGAAAACAATGAAATATCGTAAATTAGGAAATGATTTAACTGTATCTGCTGTTGGACTTGGCTGCATGGGAATGAGCCATGCTTATGAACGAACTGGGAAGAAATATGGCCTACCTGCTCCGCTGTCAGGAAGCGGGCAAAAATGCAGGAATAGAACTTCCAAAACAAGAATTAAAAGTATTTACTAATTTCATACGATAATAAGGAGATAACACAATGGATAAAATAACGATTAATGAAGTGCAAAAATTAGCTTCTCCCGGTCCTGTTTCCATTATTTGTACCGAAACTCTTGATGGAGGCACAAATCTTGCACCTGTTGGCTGGTGGACAATTCTTTCCTATAACCCCGGCATCATTGGTTTTGCTATGGCAAAAACATCTTATAGCGGTGAGATGGTACGAAGAACTGGAAATGTCATCCTATCGATACCCGGAGAAGAATTAAAGGATGCAGTAATGTCTTGCGGGACGACTACTGGTAGGGACATAAATAAAGCAGAGAAGTTTGGAATCAAATTGCTTGAAATTCCTGACAGTACTATTCAGGTGCCAATGCATACCAGACTTGCTGTGAAAGCAAGGCTTTCACAAACGGTTGAAGTTGGCGATCATTATCTATATATCTGCTCAGTTGAGCAATCCTATGCAGACGAAAAATAACGGGAGGTGATTCCTGTAAAACTAAAATTCAAGATAAAATTTGCAACGGATATTTTAATGACAATAGCACTTTTGTTTTTGATGACGTATGAAATGATTGGCAGTGAGATGCACGAATGGATTGGAATGGCAATGTTCCTACTGTTTGTTTTACACCACGTATTAAACACTAGAATAAAATTATTTTCAAAAAGAGCATTGTATAACAAGCAAACAAGCTTTCCTTGTGTTATTCTATAGACTAAGGAGTTCATTAACGATTTATCTACAGAAACTTATAGTGATATAATTCTCGTACCATACAATGTTAAGCTATGAAGCCATAATAGGAGAGAATAATAATTATGATGGAAACTTGGGACAAAACGAATGGATTACAAAAGCCGTCGGTGACAACAATAAGTGTCTATGTGAATAACCCTTTGTTTGATGAACTGTGCAGACATTTGGAGACAGAACATCAGAGTAAGTCTGTGGTGGAATTTAGTAGATGTTCCATGCAATATGGATGGAATGTGAAGTATAAAAAGGCTGGACGCAGCTTATGTACGCTATATCCGATGGAAGGATATTTTATAGCCCTTATTGTTATTGGTGAACGTGAGTTGCCAGAAACTGAGTTAATACTTTCTTCTTTTACAAAGTATTTTCAGCAGTTATTTTACGAAACTAAAACAGGTATGGGTCAAAAATGGCTCATGATAAATGTAACAGAAGACGCAGTATTAGAGGATGTGAAACAATGTATAGCTGTACGAAGAGGGAAAAGAAAGATCTAATCAAGAAGTGAACAAAATGACAACAGTATGTAGTAAGTTAAATGTTTTTTATATGTTTTCATATTCATCTGAGGGGGAGTACCCACCCTCAGATGAAATTCTATATACATGGCAAAATCTATAGAACTTTAATTAACTCTTCTAATTTTTCAGACAAATCTTTAGCAAGTTCAAAGTTCTTATCTTGTAAAGCCAAGGCTATTTTGGTTTCAATCTCTTTTTTCTTTTGTTCGTTTTCCAGATAATCTTTGTCAAAATGATTTTCATATATCATTTTTCTAAACTTACGTGTACTCATTTTTCGTATTGCTTGGTCTTCGATGATTAAAACATAATCTACACAATTTGCAATTGTATAGAAATCATGTGAAACCATAAGAATCGCACCATTATAATTTGCTATGGCAGATTCTAGTGCTATTTGAGAATAGGTATCTAGATGACTTGTCGGTTCATCTAGAAGCAATAGGTTTGCGTTACTAGTAGCGATTTTGGCTAACTGAAGTAAGTTTTTTTCTCCACCAGATAAAGCTCCTATCTTTTGATGAAGGATTTCATCTTCAAAACCATAGTTTTTTAGATGTGATTTTATATCATCATAAGTTTTAAATCCAGCAGCTAAGAATTCATCCATAATTGTATTCGATTCATTCAGCATCTCGCCTTGTAACTGTGATAAGAAAGCAACTTGAATACCTTCATTGATTTCAATGGAATTATGATAGTTTTCAAAGATATCTCGAAGTAAAGTCGTTTTCCCAGTACCATTTGGACCAATTAGAGCTACTTTATCCGTAGATTTTATCTCAAAGTCTACATGTTCTAGTAAAGTATCATCAAAGGAGACACTATAGTCATGGACCTTTAATGCAATTGTATCCTCCATCACATTATCAGAATAAAGATTGATTTGTGGTTGTTTTATATCAACAAATGGCTCTTTTATTTTACGTGCTTCCAACCTTTCTAAATGGGAAACTCTTGCATGAAGAGCTCTTCCTCTTGTAGTACAATAATAATACGTCGCATCAAATCTCATTTTGTCAACGATTTTTTTATTTCTCTCAATTTCTTCATCTTCCGCAACAACTTGTTCTTGTAGTTCAATTTTACGTTGAAGCAAAGCAAAGTTATAATCAATATATCTACCATTGAACTCTTGTAGTTCCATATTTTCTAAATGTATGATTTTGTTAAAGCAATGATTTAACAAGTATCTATTATGGGTGATTACCAACATCACACCTTTATGCGAATTTATTAATTCTCGCAGAGCATTTAATCGCTCAAAGTCTAAAAACACATCAGGTTCATCCATAATTAATAAGTCTGGATTTACAAGCATTGCTTTTATCACTTGAATTAGTTTAAATTCACCACCACTAAGCTGTGATAGCATTAAATTCTCATGTCTGTTTAGATTTGCCAGATTTAGTTTCTTCGTAATATTACTCTCAAAATCGTTGCCATCAATTGCATCAAATGAATCCAATGCGTTCTGATATTGTTCCAACAGGGTTTCAATTTCAGAAGATGTCTCCATTTCAGCACAAAGAGATGTCATTTCATTTTGTAGCTTAATAAATTCTTCCGCAATAAATTCAAACACAGTCATATCTTTGGTTTCGTCCAGTGCTAAGAACTGACTTACATATCCAATTTTACAATTTGGAGATTTTTCTAACTTACCATCGAATAGGTATTTCTCTGGGTGCATAATAAGATCGATCAACGTACTTTTTCCAGTGCCATTTGATCCTATAAAAGCACAATGTTGACCTTCTTCTAAAGTAAATGAAATATTATTATATAGATCCTTCTGCGGGAATGAGTAGGATAAATTTTCAACTGATATCATATAATTACCTTTCTTTATTCAAATAATATGTTCAAGCGTAGATTCTTTTGGCTTGTTTTATTTTAAAGTTTATATACTATTGTGCCATTAAAGATTATTTTTAAGTCCTATAAAACAACACCTTCCTAACGACGATTGAACATCCTTTATTTTTTCATTTTCTGTTTGATAGAATAACATTTTCTGCGACTATTTTCAATCATTTCCTATGATTGATATGAGTGTAACACGTATATATTTTCTGTTCCATTCGAGTAATATGTGAATTGAAGTTTTAACTACCTTTAAACTACTTTACAATATTTATTTTATTATTCCTTTTGAGTTAGTAGATTTTTGACTGTCATCAACCCAAATTGAGAATTAAAATATTAGATACAGAGGAAACAGAATATTCTAGTATTTGAAGTTATTGGTATTTATATTGAAAATTATATACATTTTTGATATTATATGGTAGTTGATAATGGTTAATTTGCAATTCGGGTGTTAAATTATAAAAGAAAAGACTTTTACAAAGGAGCTAGCAGTATGGATTTTCAAAAGATAGTGGGAAGAGTTTTAGATAAGTATAACAAGTTTGAAGATAATGTAAGATATCAACAAGAAAAGAAGTTACAAGAGTATGAGTCAAAAGTTAATGAATATGAAATAAAAGTGAATTCATCTAATAATAGAAGTTTACAAGATATAAAGGAAGCAAAAGAAAAAATTGATAAAGCCCGTGAGGCAATTGAATTACAAAAAAAAGGGCGAAGGACAGATGAAGAAGCTGCGAAGTTGCCTACAAATTGGAATTCGCGAAATGCAACAGAAGCGGATTGTAAATATAATGTTAAACTGAGTGATTTATCTGCATATGGAAATAAACCTGGTGTTTATATTTTGTATTGTGATGGTTGTATGATGAAAGTAGGTAGTGCGGAAATAGGTGTAAGAAAAAGATTACAACAATATTATGGAATGAATAAGTCATGTGGTTTACCTTATATTACAAAGGAAAACAGAGAAAAATTAAGTGCTTCATGGCAAGAATGTCCAGTTGGAAAATGCAATGAACTAGAATCGAAATTATATAAAAAATATGGCAAAGGGCCTTGGGCTAAAAGAACACCACATTCTAATGCAAATACATGGAAATTACTAATATAATAAGGAAAAGCTATGATTATAACTGATTGGAGGCAGTGGTTTGCCAGTGTAACGTAAAGATCGATTGGCATGTTAACATTTCAGAAATTACAATTTATAGTTTCAGCAATTGAAAAATATAGGCGCATAGTGTATAGTTGTTCCCATGGTTGATATGGAACAAAGATGCATAGCGTCTATTTTTCTTTTGTATGGATAGGCATTTAAGTATAGTAATATAGGAGTAAAAGATACATGTGTGCAAGAATAAAAGAACCCTTTGATTATAAAAATAAAGACGATTTTCATGAAAAATTAGTAGAATGGATTGGGGATGTTTTATATGATATCCTTCCTGAACACGGATACGAAATCCGTGACGAACAAATATTTACAGCATTTCAGATTGCAGATGCCATTTGCAATAAAAAAATACACTTAGCGGAAGCTGGACTTGGAACAGGAAAGACCTTTGCCTATTTGCTATCAGCAATACCATATGCTCGTTTTAGTAAAAAACCTGTTGTGATTGCATGTGCTTCTACAGCACTTATGGAACAACTTGCTGGCGATAAGGGAGATATTAGAACAATTTCGAATTTACTTGGATTAGATATTGATGCGAGGATGGCAAAAGACCCCCGTCAATATGTTTGCGATATAAAAGCGAGTGAGAATGCAATTGAATTAGGTGAAAGGTCCAACGAAATTAGTGAGTGGGTGAATAAGACTAAACTAGGAGAGCGCTCTGAAATACCAACCATACCAGATAGTGTTTGGAAGAAGATTGGATGGGATGAATCGATGCCTTGTGAGACATGCCAAAGTCGTGGATATTGTAAGCTAATTAAAGCGAGAGAATATTATAGACCTACTAGGGATCTAATTGTTGTGGATCATGAGACATTTTTTCATGACTTATGGACAAGAGAAGAACGATTAGCGGATGGAAAGTTACCGATACTTCCAAGTTATTCGGCAGTTATTTTTGATGAAGGGCATAAGATTATGCTTCCGGCAGCTCTGCAAGCAGGGAATGTAATAAATCAAGAAGAGATTGATAATATGATCTTTTCATTGCAAGAAATACAAGGAGCCAGAGAATCCTTGGAATCAATTACGATATCCTTGGAGCAAGTATCCGAAGAGTTTTTTGATATTCTTAGTCATTCAGTGATTAAAGCTGAAAGTACAGAAAGATTATCCATACGTATAAATGATAAATTACACAAATCAGCTATTAAATTTCGTCAGACGTTAGACCACCTATTACTTGAGTTACAAATTGAACAAGAACTTTATTTTGAATCATTATCCTCAACACTAATACAAGCCTATGAAGGACAAATTGAAAGAGCGATTTCTGCTTTAAATAGGTTTTGTAGAAATAAGGGAGCAGACGTAATACCTTGGGTTGATAAGGAGGATGGTAGTTTTTGGGTTGTTCCTCGGAATCTAAGTGGGTTGTTAAATCAACATTTATTTCGAAAAGGACTACCGATAGTTTTTACTTCTGCTACACTAAGTAACCAAGGTAATTTTGATTACTTTATTCGAACTCTTGGATTAGAAGAACCATCCAAATCTAGTATAGGAAGTCCTTTTGATATCGAAAATCAAGTGGTTGTAGATTTGTCTCAGTCTACAATAGGAAGTAATGATAAATATGCAATTGGTATTGAAAAACTGGTATCTTTATTAAAAGAAAATGGGGGACGAGCTCTTGTTCTTACGAAAACTTTGGATGAAGTTCGAAAAATAAGAAAAAAATTAGAAGAGTATTCGTTACCGTTTGAAGTTTTATGGGAAGATAAAGCAGATCGAGGATATCTCTTACGAAAGTTTAAAGAGGAAGAGACTTCAGTATTGGTTGGTGCAAACTTTTGGGAGGGAATTGATGTCCCTGGTGAAGCATTAAACTTGCTGATCGTTTGGCAGTTACCTTTTCCAGCACTTGACCCTCTCGTTGAGGTACAGCGAAAAGATGCAATAGCACAAGGATTAGACCCAGTCACCACAGTAGATTATCCTGAAATGGGATTAAAATTAAAGCAGGGATGTGGAAGATTAATTAGAACAGAAGAAGACAAAGGTAAGATCGTAATCCTAGATTCTGTTATTGGTACACATTGGGAAAACGTTGTTATGGGGGCGTTGCCTTCAGGTGCTATATTACATCAGTAAAGAGTTCAATTGATTTTTCAAAGGTAGATTTTTTAAGGAGTTAGGTGAAACCAATACACCTAACTTCTTTATTTTCTCTTAAAACTACACTAAGTTCATTTAGTAAAACTTCTTTCAGTTCAGGCTTTATGTTGATATGACAGGAGAAAGTAGCAAGCGCAGTGATATGGAATTGAATCAATAGTGGATAAAAATTCAAAAAATTGAAAAATATGTATACAATTCTACATTTTCTGATATAATATACTTGAATACATAAAAAGATACCTAAAACGTAGGAGGAATTAACAAAGTGGACAAAGATAATAATTTGGAACCGGGGAGCACTGAGGAAAAAGAAAGTAAAATAGAGAATGTAAAATATATTGGTATAGTTTTAATATTTTTAGGAGCACTTTCAAAACTATTAAGTGTGGTTAATTTACAATTTAAAGGAATGGATATCTTCGGTCAATATAAATCTTATGTAGAATTAGGCTGTATCGTAATAGGTTTGTTACTATTTATAGTTGCAAAAATAATAGATAAAAGTAAAAATGATTAATAGATAGAAATCCTCTCTATTGAAGTTTCA
>JAEWHR010000206.1 GCA_023387655.1 Bacillota bacterium | reverse complement strand
ATGCTAAAGGGGATTGCACATGGAATTTTTATATCAGTTAGAGAGTATAAGAAACCCGTTCTTCAGTGGGATATTTCGTCTGTTTACTTTACTTGGGCAAGAGGTTATTGTATTAGCAGTTTTATGTTTTTTTTACTGGTGTTACAATAAAAAATTAGCGTATCAGATTAGTTTTGGATTCTTTCTATCTGCTATTATGGTACAAGGGCTAAAGATAACATTTCGAATCCCACGTCCGTGGGTTAAAGATCCACTCTTTAAACCGGTAGAAGAGGCGATCAAGGCTGCAACAGGTTATTCATTCCCTAGCGGGCATACTCAAGCAGCGACTGCATTATATGGTACTTTGGCACTTGCAGCGAAGAGAAAAGTATCGAAAATTATATTTTTTCTTGTTATAGCAATGGTAGGTTTTTCTAGAATGTATCTTGGAGTTCATACACCAGCAGATGTATTAACTTCTTTCAGTATTACATTGGTTACGATATTACTTGTGTATTACTTCTCTAAGTATGAACTAACCGGAGATAAAAAGGTATATCTAATGGTAGGAGTAGGAGTAATTTCTATAGCACTATTAGTATATTGCGTAATCTTGTATACTAATGGTACAATAGAATTAGCTTATGCAGCAGATAGTTGTAGTGCAGCAGCTGCTGGTATAGGCTTAGCCATTGGATGGTATGTAGAAAGTACGTATCTTAAATTTAATGAGCGTGGATGTAGTAACCGAATGCAAGTAGTAAAATTGCTACTTGGGCTCGTAATTACAGTATTACTAAAAGTCGGTCTTGGTGTAATCCTTGGGTCTTCGATTGCTGGAAAAGGTTTGAAATATTTTATATTAGTATTGTGGATTATGATAGGATATCCATGCATAATAAAAAGATTTATGAGTAAGAAACCTGAGTAAGATACTTGAGTAAGAAACCTGAGTAAGATATGTTTTTAATACTACCAATTAACGTAGTATTTTAAATACAAGAAACAATAATGTTTATGAGCGCGAACTTTGCGCATGAATGGAGGTAACTATGGATATATATGAATACATGGAGGGGTATGATCGCGCCTTTGATGAAGATGAATTTGATTTAAGAATATGGGAATATATGCAGCAAGAAGATTTTGAATTAACGGAAGAGTTTGAGAATTTTTTAAAAGAATATTCCATTGAAAGTGTCCATGAATTCTTAAAAATTATTCGCATAAAGAAAATGAGAAATAAATTGTTATAATTGGATACACTAGGATAATTTTAAAATAAGGTTTCCTTTTTTAACAATATCATGTATAATAGCTAAGGGTTAAGTATACAAAATTTATCAGATAGAGTTGAAAGTTGTTAAATATTTAACGTATTTAAGGAGGATAAGATATGTTAGTATCAGCGAAAGATATGCTTACAAAAGCAAAAGCAGGAAAATATGCAGTAGGCCAATTCAATATTAATAACCTTGAGTGGACAAAGGCTATTTTGTTAACTGCACAGGAGCTTAAATCACCAGTAATCTTAGGTGTTTCTGAAGGTGCAGGAAAATATATGACAGGTTATAAAACTGTTTCGGCTATGGTATCTGCAATGATTGATGAATTAAAAATTACAGTGCCAGTGGCTCTACATTTAGATCATGGTACATTTGAAGGCTGTTTAAAATGTATTGATGCAGGATTCTCCTCTATTATGTTTGACGGTTCACACTATCCAATTGAAGAGAACATTGAAAAGACAAAAGAATTAGTAAAGATTTGTGCTGAAAAGAATATGTCCCTAGAAGCAGAAGTTGGATCCATCGGTGGTGAAGAAGACGGAGTTGTAGGTACAGGAGAATGTGCAGATCCAGAAGAATGTAAGATGATTTCTGATCTTGGTGTTACTATGTTAGCAGCAGGTATTGGAAATATTCATGGAAAGTATCCAGAGAACTGGGCTGGTCTTAGCTTTGAAACTTTAGATGCAATCCAAAAGTTAACTGGAGATATGCCATTAGTACTTCATGGTGGTACTGGTATTCCAGAAGATATGATTAAGAAAGCAATCTCTCTTGGCGTAGCTAAGATTAATGTAAATACGGAATGTCAGTTAACCTTTGCTGCTGCAACTCGTAAGTATATTGAAGAAGGTAAGGATTTACAGAGTAAGGGATTTGACCCACGTAAATTATTAGCTCCTGGTGTTGAAGCAATTAAGGCAACTGTAAAAGAGAAAATGGAGTTATTTGGATCTGTTGGAAAAGCAGAGTAAAGATGTAAAAGCCATTTTATAAAAACTATAAAACTCATGATTATTGATTCGTATATTACCAATTCAATAGTCATGAGTTTTTTCTAATGAATTAACATATCCTATTCAATGTAAAAAAATTATTTCAATCATAGGAATGAGGTTGATTATGTACATTTTCTAAAATCTAGTGTAAGATTAAATCAATCATGTAAGTATAAAAGGGAGGAATCTCTATGAAAGGGATAGTACTAGCTGGAGGAAGTGGGACACGTCTTTATCCTTTAACGATGGTAACATCAAAACAATTATTGCCAGTGTATGACAAACCGATGATTTATTATCCGTTATCCGTATTAATGAATGCTGGGATTAGGGAGATTTTAATAATTTCAACTCCTTCTGATACACCTCGCTTTAAAGAACTTTTAGGAGATGGAAGTCAATTTGGCATCTCATTATCTTATGCCATACAGGAAAGTCCGGATGGTCTGGCACAGGCGTTTTTAATAGCAGAAAGCTTTATTGGGAATGATTCGGTAGCCATGGTTTTAGGTGACAATATTTTTCACGGACATGGGTTAGAGAGAAAGTTAAAAGAGGCTGCGGAAAGAAAGGTTGGAGCAACAGTATTTGGGTATTATGTAGATGATCCTGAGCGTTTTGGTATTGTAGAGTTTGATAAAGATGGAAGAGCTATCTCAATTGAAGAGAAACCTGAAATTCCAAAGTCAAATTACTGTGTTACTGGCTTATATTTTTATGACAATAAGGTAGTGGAGTTTGCAAAACAATTAAAACCATCCAAAAGAGGAGAATTAGAAATTACGGACTTAAATCGAATTTACCTAAAACGAGGAGAATTAGAAGTTGTTTTACTTGGACAAGGCTATACGTGGTTAGATACTGGAACCCATGAATCTTTAGTGGAAGCAACAAATTTTGTTAAGACAGTAGAAACTCATCAGCATAGAAAGATTGGATGTTTAGAGGAGATAGCTTATCTTAACCAGTGGATTAGTAAAGAAAAGTTAGAACATATTTATGAACAATACAAAAAAAATCAGTATGGCGAATATTTGAAAGATATTATTGATGGAAAATATATTGTTAATTAGGCTTAATTACGAAAGGAAATGCTAATATGAAGATTTTAGTAACTGGTGGTGCCGGATTTATAGGTGGTAATTTCGTTCATTACATGGTTTCAAAATATCCTGAAGATGAGATTGTTAATTTGGACTTACTTACCTATGCAGGGAATCTAGAAACTTTAGAGGCAGTAAAGGACAAATCGAATTATAGGTTTATAAGAGGCGATATCTCAGATCGAACCTTTATTATGGAGCTATTTCAAAAGGAAAAATTTGATGCTGTCGTTAACTTTGCTGCGGAAAGTCATGTGGATAGATCGATTGTTGATCCGGGAATATTTGTTACAACGAATGTATTAGGTACACAGGTATTACTAGACGCTAGCAAGGAATATGGGGTGAAAAGATTTCATCAAGTTTCTACCGATGAAGTGTATGGAGATCTCCCTCTAGATCGAAAAGATCTGTTTTTTACTGAGGAGACGCCACTTCACACCTCAAGTCCTTATTCCTCCAGTAAAGCAAGTGCAGATTTATTTGTATTAGCTTATTTTAGGACGTTTGGGTTACCTGTAACAATCTCCCGTTGCTCTAATAATTATGGGCCTTATCAATTCCCAGAAAAACTAATTCCATTAATGATTATTCGTGCATTGAAGGATGAGAAATTACCGGTATACGGAAAAGGGGAAAATGTTAGAGACTGGTTACATGTTATAGACCATTGCGTGGCCATTGATTTAATATTACGACACGGTAGAGACGGTGAAGTTTATAATGTAGGTGGACATAATGAAAAAACAAACTTATCTGTAGTTAAAACTATCTTAAAGACGCTTGGGAAACCAGAAACATTAATTCAGTATGTAACGGATCGTCCAGGACATGATTTGCGTTATGCAATAGATCC
>JAEWHR010000228.1 GCA_023387655.1 Bacillota bacterium | reverse complement strand
TTGGAGCATCGTTAACACCGTCACCGGTCATCGCAGTAATTTTGCCCTTTGCTCTCCAAGCATTTACGATTCGAACTTTATGTTCTGGCTGTACACGAGCGTATACAGAATAACGTTCGATTTCAGTCTTAAATGCTTCCTCAGAGATTTCATTTAATTCAGCGCCTGTGATAGCTTCTTTTGAATTGTTGATAATTCCAAGCTGTGTTGCAATAGCGACAGCGGTATCACGATGGTCACCAGTAATCATAATAGGGCGAATACCAGCTTTTTTACATTCTTCAATCGCACCAATTACCTCTGGACGAATAGGATCAATCATACCAGTAAGACCAATGAAGATTAACTCTTTTTCTAAATTCTCTGGGCTAATATCAGCAGGAACACTGTCATAATTTTTATAAGCAGCAGCTAAAACACGAAGGGCTTTATCTGCCATTTCCTTATTCTTTGAAAGAATCTCTTTACGAATAGAGTCAGTTAAAGGAACAACCTTACCCTGATGCAATGCATGAGTACAGCATTTTAAAACTTCATCCGGAGCACCTTTGGTGTATTGAACAATTCCTTCTGCTGTCTTATGAATGGTACTCATCATCTTACGAACAGAATCAAATGGAGCTTCTGCAACTCGAGGTTGTTGTTCTTTTAATTTGTTTTTATTTAAAGATAATTTTGTTGCATAATTTACAAGTGCACATTCGGTTGGCTCACCAACTGCATTGTTTGTTTCATCAAGCTGAGCATCGGAACAAAGTGCCATTGCTGTCGCTAATAAGTCTTCTTTTTCTCCATAGTGCTCAACTACAGTCATCTTATTCTGAGTAAGAGTACCAGTTTTATCACTACAGATGATCTGTGCACAACCAAGTGTCTCTACTGCGGTTAACTTACGGATAACCGCATTTTTCTTACTCATGTTAGTAACACCAATACTAAGTACAATGGTAACTACGGTAGCAAGACCTTCTGGAATTGCAGCAACAGCTAAACTAACGGCAACCATAAATGTATTTAAGGCAACTTCGCCGTTGATTTCACCAGCAGTTAATAAACTAAAACCAAAGATAAATGCACAAATACCAACAACAAGTATGGTTAAGACTTTACTTAACTGAGCTAACTTAATCTGTAATGGAGTACGTCCTTCCTTTGCATTTGCAAGTGCATCTGCAATCTTACCCATCTCGGTATCCATACCAGTTGCAGTGATAACAGCAGAACCACGACCATATACGACTACGCTACCCATATAGACCATATTCTTTCTGTCACCAAGTGGAATATCTTTTTCTTTTCCAAGTGTTAGTTTCTCAACTTTTTTGTTAACTGGAACACTTTCACCAGTAAGCGCAGCTTCTTCCACTTTAAGGCTGGCACTTTCTAATAATCTTGCATCTGCAGGAATCGCATCTCCTGCCTCAAGTAAAATAACATCACCAACAACTAGGTCTTCACTTTTAATGTTTTGTATCACACCATCGCGAAGAACTTTACTTGTGGCAGCTGCCATTTCTTGAAGAGCTTCAATTGCTTTTTCTGCCTTGCTTTCTTGTGTTACTCCTAGAATTGCATTAATTATAACTACCGCAAGAATAATTAATACATCAGCGAAGGATTCGTGTGCATAGGCAGCAGTAATACCGGACACTGTTGCAGCACACAATAGAATAATTGTCATTGGATCTTTCATTTGAGAAAAAAATCTGGCAATTAGTGATACTTTCTCCGCTTCTTTCAGTTTGTTTTTACCATTTTTTAAAAGCCTGTCTTCGCTTTCTTTCGATGTAAGACCAGTAGATTGACTCCCTGTCTCTTTTAGTACATCGTCAGTAGATTTTAAGTAATAATTCATTCAAATCTCCCTTTCTTATAAGTATAGATATCTACATAGCAATTGGTTGAAAGCGTATGTATTATCTTTTGTATTTAATCACTGGTGCAAAACTTAAGTGAAAAATAAATACACCATGCATATCCAAAGTGAAGCAATTCTAACTTAGTTTCTAAGAGAGTTTAATGGATTTCTCCATGAGAAAGCTTTAAATTTGTGCTTACTGATAGTTTTTAACCACTACACATCAAAAAAAACTCATGCATAACTTAAATACGAAAGTTATACATGAGTCTCATTCTCTAAGGCAAACCAGGCATAAAGCCATGATGTTGGAATTGCCGCGTAAACAAACGTTTACGTGAATTACTCCCTCACTTAATAGCGGATATTGGATTAAATTTACAATGATACAAATGAAGACCATTTGTTATAGACCTATCATATCAGATTTTTTTGAATAATCAAGCATTTTCTTTATATTTTTATGATTCCTTAACGGTACCAATAAGTTTTCCCTTGTAATAAAGCCAATTATTGCTTAAACTAAAGTATAGTATGTATTAGAAAGGATGAAGGATATGATATACCCATCATTATTAAAAAAAGGTGATACGATTGGAGTAACGGCTTGCTCTGATGGAAAACCAGATGTATTGGATGCAGTGAGGCTTGATCATGCTAAGGTGCAGCTAGATAAGATAGGTTATAAAGTTCTTGAGACTAAAAATACGAGGACAAGTTTCAAAAGTCGTAGTTCTTCTGCTATGGAACGTAAAGAGCAACTGGAAGAATTATTAGAAAATGATGAAGTAAAAGCAATTATTATGGTTTCTGGTGGAGATTATTTATTAGAGATGTTACCACTTCTTGATTACAATAAGTTTATTGAGAATCCAAAATGGATACAAGGATATTCAGACCCAACGGGATTATTATATACCATTACCGTTTCATGTGATATTGCAACAGTTTATGGATGTAATTTTTCTGATTTTGGAATGGGGGAATGGCATCACTCCTTAGAGAATAATTTAAAACTGTTACAAGGTGAGGGTGTAAAGCAAGAGAGCTTTGACTTTTACATGGATGGATTTAAGAAAAAGGTAACCGGTTATGAAGGATATGATTCTGACAAAGAAGTTTGCTGGATAAATGCTCGTGGAGAGGATGAAATTAAAATTGAGGGCAGATTTCTTGGTGGATGCCTTGATGTTTTATTAAATCTAGTTGGAACCAAATATGATAAAACTACTCAGTTTATAGAGAAATATAAGGAAGATGGAATTGTATGGTATTTAGAAAGCTTTAGTAAAAATTCCGAAGATTTATTTACTGGTCTATGGAATCTAAGAGAAGCTGGATGGTTTCAATATGCCAAGGGATTTGTTTTTGGTCGTCCTTGCTTTTTTGAGACACATACCGATACCACATACGAAGAAGCTATCTTATCTGTATTAGAAGAACTTAATGTTCCGATTATTTTTGATGCTGATTTTGGACATAAACCACCTCGAATGGCAATCATTAATGGAGCTAAGGGAACGGTTTATTCGAAAGACAAAGCAGGATATATCTATCAGAAAGCGGAAGAGTAAAAGAAAGAACTAGAAAGAACCAAGGGGTGTAAGAAAAACAATTAGAGGTGTAAGAATTTTCTTGAAATTCCAATATTTAGTGTTATAATCGATTGAGAGAGAATTGAAATGAAATAAAAATGCTCCGATAAGGATGCGCATGGCGCGCGACAATAGACAGTGACTAGAGTATCGATAGTTTAGAATCGAAAGGATAAGAGTCTTTCTTTTACGAACGTGCCAAGTATGAAACTTTAGAAAGGAGATTCTTCTTTGTTATGAAGGAGGAGAGGGAGAAGGAAAATTCTGTACTACGAATGGTAAAAAAAGCTAGGAACTATATGGATAAAACAGTTCGCAGATATAAGGAGATAATAAAGGCAGCTCTTTCCAAGATAAAATCTACAAAGGATGAATACAGCAAACTTATGAATCGTACTAATCAAACGGCAAATCAGAAGCAGAGTAATAAAGTTAGTCATACCTCAGATAACGATGATAAGCAAAAGAAGGACGATAGTTATTGGGATTTATTTAAAGTAAGCATGAGAGGAGAATTTAAGAATAAAGGGACTCTTTCCATGCTTTTTTTTCCGTGTCTATTGGTATATTTAGAATTTTGTTTCCATCTTCTAGTCTTTAGGAAAATAGACAGTAATATCATATATCCAATGCTAATGGGCATGATTGTGGGATTCTTCCTAACAGCATTAACAAGTATATGGAAAGAACGTATAAACCAAGTAATTTCAATCATATTTACTGTTATTATCAGTATATGGTTTTGTGTTCAATTGGTATTTGAGCATATATTTCGAACGTTTTTATCACTCTATAGTGTCGGAGAAAACGGTGGTGATGTGCTAGAATTCTGGAAAGAGGCATTGAACGGAATCTTAGCAAAATTACCAGGTATTTTTCTTTTATTACTACCAATTCCAGTAGTGGTAATATTGTTAAAAAAGGTATCCATAAAAGGGAAAAGACATCCTATTTTTTCTGTATTTCAAATTCTTACAGGGATTGGATGCTATATTGTATTCTTACTCTTTCTATTACTTCCAGGGAAGATGCCACATACTCCATATGATTTATACCATATAGATTTTGTACAAGACCTTGGAATAGAAAAAATAGGTTTATTAACTGCTACACGTTTTGATATACGAAATGTAGTGTTTGGAGCGCCTGATTTTAAGATGGGTGGAGATGTAATAGCATCGGTGGAATTACCAAAGGTAACGAAAACACCATCACCTACGAAAGTACCAACAACGAATACAGGGGAACAGTCTGCATCGATTGGAAGTTCACCGACCCCAACCCCACTCCCAACCCCTACACCAATTGATACTTCGCCCCAGGTTCTAAATATCGATTTTACTAAGCTTGCAGAAGGAGAGAAGGACGAAGCAATCAAAAATCTTCACCAGTATTTTTCTTCAGTTACACCGACGAATAAAAATGAGTATACTGGATTGTTCGAAGGCTATAATTTGATATTTCTTACAGCGGAAGGTTTTTCACCATGGGCAGTAGATCCGGTTGTGACACCTACTCTTTATAAACTTACACATACAGGATTTGTGTTTGAAAATTTTTATACACCGATATGGTGGACTAGTACGAGTGATGGTGAATATGTTGCCTGTACGGGATTAATACCAAGTGGAACCAATAGTTTTACGAAGTCAGCAAAGGGTGATATGCCATTAGCTTTAGGTTGGCAGTTTAAAGAACTTGGTTATAGTACGAGAGCATATCATAATCATAGTTACAAATATTATAACAGAAATTTATCTCATCCCAATATGGGTTATGATTACAAAGGTGCAAATGGTGGTGGGTTAGAAGTAAAATTAACGTGGCCAGAATCTGATCTTGAGATGATGCAGGTTACCTTACCTGAGTATATTAAGGATGAGAGATTTCATACTTACTATATGACAGTGAGTGGTCATATGGAATACACTTTTTTAGGAAATTCAATGGCAGCAAAAAACAGAAGCTATGTGGAAAACTTACCATATTCCGATGATTGTAAGGCATATATAGCTTGTAATAAAGAACTTGATTTAGCCCTTGAGTATCTAATAAAAAGCTTGGAGGAAGCAGGAGTTCTTGATAAAACAGTATTTGTAATGAGTGCAGATCACTATCCGTATGGTCTTTCCATGGATGAAATTAACGAACTTGCAGGACATAAGGTAGAGGAAAACTTTGAATTATATAAGAATAATTTGGTTTTGTGGAATTCTCAGATAAAAGAACCAATTATCGTGGATAAGTACTGTTCCAGTCTTGATATTATGCCAACGGTGTATAACTTATTCGGAATTCCGTATGATTCTAGATTATTTATGGGGCAAGATATTTTATCGGATGCACCAGCACTTGTTATGATGTCGAACCAGAGTTTTATCACGGATCACGTCATGTATAACTCCAAAACAGGAGAAGTAGTTAAACTCGATGATGAGGAGTTACCTGAGGACTATGTAAAAGCGTATGTAAACATAGTACGAAATAAATTCAATGTATCTGGAAGTATGATAAAAAATAATTATTATCATAGCATCTTAGGGTATCTTGATTTAGAAACATATAAGAGAGAATAAAACAATCAAAGGTAAAAAATAAAACAACGGAAGGTAAAAAACAAAATACCCCTTGCATCGCTATAACATTCATGGTATGATAAGAAATCATTTTATATGATGAAAGGCAATGAAGGAGACTTTAGTACACAGATGTATTTAACGACAGGAATGACGCGTCACCGACTGAGAGCGTGTCTTTGATTCTATGTGTATTACGGAACACTCTGGAGCTCATGAATTGAATCGGCTAGGTCGGTAGTAGGTTCATGCGTTGCACGCGTTAAGTGTAAAGAGAGGAGAAACAAGGGCGTTTCTCAACGTGGGTGGTACCGCGGGAATCTTAGGGCAGTGATGTGGCTAGTGATTTTAGAGACTATGCTTGCCTAATATATATAGTATTCTCGTCCCGGAATAATTGTATCGTGATTTTTCACGAGGCATTTGTTCCGGGACTTTTTTTATTTATAAGAAATTGCTTTAGAATTACTTGTAAAATCCACTATTTAGGTAAAAGAAGTTTCCTGGAACATAGATGCAGGCATTTGGCAAATGCGAACATTATCTAGAAAAGGAGAAAATAGTATGGAATTTTTAACAGGGAAACTAGAGCGAAAAATAGTATTATTAAGTGAGATTACATCAGGTAACTACGTTAACAAATCAGTAACCATGCGTGGTTTTGTTCATACCGTGAGGGATATGAGTGAATTTTCGTTTCTTGTAATTCGAACCTTTGAAGGAATTATTCAATGTGTTACTTCAAAAGAAGTTACAAAAGATGTGGTTGCCTCACTAAAAGAAGGCATGACAGTAGAGGTACAAGGAGAGGTTCATGAAGAACTTAGAGCTCCAAATGGATACGAAATTATGTTATCAAAATTAACAGTATTATCAGTTCCAGCGAAGGATAGTACCATGCCACTACCAATATCTAAGTGGAAGTTAAATACTTCATTGGAGGCAAAGCTTTCTCTTAGACCGATTGCACTTCGAAACATAAGAGAGCGTGCAATCTTTAAAATTCAAGAAGGTATCGTAAGAGGATTTCGTGATTTCTTATTCTCAGAGCATTTTACCGAAATTAGGACCCCTAAGATTGTAGCGGGAAATGCAGAAGGTGGTGCAAATGTCTTTAAACTAGAGTACTTTGGGAAAAAAGCATTTTTAGCGCAAAGCCCTCAGTTTTATAAACAGACGATGGTAGGTGTATACGATAGAGTCTTTGAAGCAGCACCAGTATTTCGTGCAGAAAAGCATAATACAACAAGACATTTAAATGAGTATACTAGCTTAGATTTTGAGATGGGATATATTGATTCCTTTGAAGATATTATGAACATGGAAACTGCAATGTTAACTTATATCTTTGATTTTCTTTCTAAGGATTATAAAAAGGAATGTGATGTTTTAGGAATTGTCTTACCAAAAACAGATAAGATTCCGGCGGTGCGTTTTGATGTAGCAAAGCAGTTGGTTTCAGAAAAATATGACCGTAAGATTAAAAATCCTTATGACTTAGAGCCAGAAGAAGAAGTTTTAATTGGACGTTATTTTAAAGAAGAATATGATTCGGATTTTGTATTTGTTACACATTATCCTTCGAAAAAACGACCATTTTATGCGATGGATGACCCAAAAGATACGAAGTTTACCTTAAGCTTTGATTTACTGTTTAAGGGAATGGAGATAACCACTGGTGGTCAAAGAATTCATAGTTATGAAGAACAGGTAGCAAAGATGGAAGAACGTGGTATGAATATAGAGGATTTTACGCATTATCTTATGATTCATAAGCATGGAATGCCACCACACGGCGGTTTAGGAATTGGGTTAGAACGTTTGACAATGCGCTTATTAGATGAAACGAATGTTAGGGAAACTTCACTATTCCCTAGAGATGTATCACGACTTGAACCATAATATTATATATAAATTTTCCTGTGCAGAAACATCATGAATAGATGACAGGATGATAAGAGTTAAGTAATAGTATCACATAAAGAAGAGGTGTCTAGATAAGAAAGGAGTATCGTATGGATATTAACGACCAAACCATAGAATATGTTTCAGCATTAGCAAAGCTTAGTTTAAAGCCAGAAGAAAAAGAAAAAGCTAAAAAAGATCTTGGAAATATTCTAAGCTACATCGATATTATGAAGGATTTAAATACAGACGGGATAGAACCGATGTCACATGCATTCCAGATGAAGAATGTATTTCGTGAAGATGAGGTTACGAATGAAGATAATCACGAAGAACTTCTTAAGAATGCACCAAAACAAAAGGACGGTTGTTTTATGGTTCCAAAGACTGTAGATTAGAAAAGTATGAACTTTCGTTCATACTTCATCAAGTTTGTGACTGCGCTGCAACCACAAACTTGAGGATGTGCATTGTTTAGAAGCAAGACAAAAAGCAGCGCAGAAATGAGGTAAAGTATGGATATTACAAAATTAACTGCCTTAGAGCTTTCAACAAAGATAAAAGCGAAGGAACTCTCGGTAGAGGAAGCAGTAAAGGCTTCGTTATCTGTGATAAAAAAAAGGGAGCCATCTTATCATAGTTATATTTCCATTCATGAAGAGGATGCGCTAGCTAATGCAAGTAAAATCCAAGCTGAAATAGAAGCGGGAAACCTTGTAGACTCTCCTCTTGCAGGCGTGCCAATTGCAGTAAAGGATAATATTTGTATAAAAGGGATGCGCACGACTTGTGCTTCGAAGATATTAGAGAATTTTATTCCTCCTTACAATGCTACTGTGATAGAACGTTTACAAAATGCAGGTGCAATTATTTTAGGTAAGACAAATATGGATGAATTTGCAATGGGTAGTACAACAGAAACCTCTTATTTTGGAGTTACAAAAAATCCATGGAATATAGAACGTGTTCCAGGAGGCTCAAGCGGTGGATCAGCTGCTGCAGTAGCTGCAGAGGAAGCATTTGTTGCCTTAGGTTCTGACACAGGAGGTTCGATTAGACAACCAAGTGCTTTTTGTGGCGTGACAGGAATAAAGCCTACGTATGGAACCGTATCCAGATATGGATTAGTAGCATACGCTTCCTCCCTAGATCAAATAGGTCCAATAGCCCGCAGTGTGTCGGATTGTGCAGCAACACTTCAAGTGATATCGGGTGCAGATAGCAAAGATTCAACCTGTGTAGGAACAGCCACTTATGATTATGTTAGTGCCTTGAAGTCCGATGTAAAGGGCTTAAGAATAGGGATTCCAAGAGGATATTTTGGAGAAGGTCTGGATCCTTGCGTAAGAAAAGGTGTATTAGATGCAGTTGCTTGTCTTAAAGAACAGGGTGCTATCGTAGAAGAATTTGATTTGGATACGGTAGACTATGCAATACCAGCTTATTACGTGATTGCTTCTGCTGAAGCTAGTTCCAACCTTTCCAGATACGATGGTGTAAAATATGGTTATCGTACTGCAGATTTTGATGGTTTACAAGAATTATATAAAAAGACGAGAAGCGAGGGTTTTGGTGAGGAAGTAAAACGAAGAATGATGATTGGAGCCTTTGTATTAAGTTCTGGATATTATGATGCATATTATAACAAGGCATTACGAGTAAAGGCATTGATAAAGCAAGGATTTGATCGAGCATTCGAACGTTATGACATTTTACTTGGGCCAACAGTACCAGAGGTAGCACCAAAGCTTGGAGATAGTTTATCCGATCCAGTGAAAATGTATCTTGGTGATATTTACACAGTATCTGTTAATATGGCTGGTTTACCTGCAATTAGCTTACCGTGCGGAGTAAATAAAGAAGGAATGCCAATTGGGTTACAAATCATTGGAAAACCATTTGGTGAAAGAGACATTATAAGAGCTGCATATACCTTGGAGCAGACAAAGCCATACTTACGTCCGAATCTAAGTGAATAATATTCATAAAGAGAATCAGTGCGTGTGAATGGAATTAAGGATATTAATATGCGTGCTAAAACACGCAGATAGGAGGTTAGTATGAAAGCATATGAAACCGTCATTGGGCTCGAGGTTCATGTTGAGCTAGCAACAAAATCTAAGATATTTTGTGGTTGTACCACACAATTTGGTGGAGATGTTAATACACATTGTTGCCCTATATGTATGGGTATGCCTGGAACATTACCAGTATTAAATAAAAAGGTAGTAGAATTTGCCATTGCTGCAGGTCTTGCTTTGAACTGTGAGATAACTAAGAATTGTAAATTTGACCGTAAAAATTATTTTTACCCAGATTTACCAAAGGCCTATCAGGTCTCTCAACTTTATCTACCAATCTGTAGGAATGGTAGTATAGAAATTGAAGTGGATGGGGTAAAGAAGAGCATAGGAATTCATGAAATTCATATGGAAGAAGATGCTGGGAAGCTTGTACATGACCCTTGGGAAGACTGCACCCTAGTGGATTACAATCGTTGTGGGGTACCACTCATTGAAATTGTTAGCGAACCGGATATGAGAAGTGCAGAAGAAGTTATCGCTTATCTAGAAAAATTAAAGCTAATATTACAGTATCTTGGCGTATCCGATTGTAAGATGCAAGAGGGATCTCTTCGTGCAGATATAAACTTATCCGTAAGAGAAGTTGGAGCCACTGAATTTGGTACTCGAACTGAGATGAAAAACATGAACTCATTTAAGGCGATTGCTAGGGCAATTGAGGGGGAAAGAAAACGCCAAATAGAAGTTCTTGAATATGGGAAAAAAGTGATACAAGAAACAAGACGTTGGGATGATAATAAAGATACAAGTTTTGCAATGAGAAGCAAAGAGGATGCTCAGGATTATCGCTATTTTCCAGAACCTGATTTAGTTCCAATTGAAATTAGTGAGGAATGGCTTACTAAGATTAAGAAAAAAGAGCCAGAGCTTAGGGATGCAAAGATGCTTCGTTATATTAAGGAATATGCGATTCCAGAATATGATGCAGGGATTATAACTAGTTCTAAAAATCTAGCAGATATTTTTGAAGCAACGGTCAATTTATGTAATAAACCAAAAGAAGTTAGCAATTGGATCATGGTTGAGACAATGCGTTTGTTAAAGGAATCAGAACTTGAAGCGGAGGAGTTAAAACTATCTCCATCAAAACTCGCAGACCTTATCGAGCTAATTGATTCTGGAAAAGTGAATCGAACAATAGCGAAAGAAGTTTTCGAACAAATCTTTAAGTCAGATGTTGATCCAAAGACCTATATTGAGGAACATGGGCTTGGTATGGTAAGTGACGATGGCTTACTTCGTAGTACAATAGAGCAAATCTTAAAAGAGAATGAACAGTCTGTATCAGACTACAAGAATGGAAAAGAAAAGGCATTTGGTTTCTTAGTTGGTCAATCAATGAAGTTAATGAAAGGGAAGGCAGATCCAAGTAAAGTCAACGAGATTTTACGTGAGGTTTTATCTAAGGCTTAGAATATTTCTTGCAAAGCTTGGCCTCTATCGTTATAATAGAAATGGTAAATAGTGGTATAGGCAACGTAGAAATGGGGGAGATTTGTGCAGGAAAAAAGAAGAGAGAAAAGAATTGATGTAACACTTTTTTTGACTATTTCTTCTTTGTTTAAACAGGATAATGTCTTTGTTCAAAACATTAATGCTCCAATAACAGTAATTAATATTTCACGTGGTGGAATCGGTTTTTATTCCAGGAGCAGTTTGCCAATCGGATTTTACTTTAATGCATGTATACAGCTAGGGGACGAAGATGCAAAACTTTACTGCGTTGTAAAGATTATACGAGCAGAAGAGGTTAAGGATGCCTGCGATGTTTTAGAGAATAATGAAGAGAACGCTTACCAAAGTGTCTATCGATATGGTTGTGAATTTATTGGAATGGCACCTGTTTTATCTTATATCTTTGATAACTTTGAGAAGACGTTAAAGGAAAATTAGAAAAATTCATAAGATATTCTTTGAAAAGTATAGTAGCATTGAGATTCTATAGTTTTACCTTTAAAAAAGCATGGTAGCATAGAGATTCTTAAAAGACTGATTCTTTTAGGACTACTCTATGCTACTTTTTACTAAAAACACTTAAACCTTGCTGTAATCATTCAACTCAGTTAGTTTGTGAACGACAATATTAGAAGGAATGCATTTATTTATATAGGAAACAGTTCTGGATGTTATAATCTCTACAAGTTGCATAGCTTCTTCCTCCGTAGGTACATTTGGGATAAAACCAGCTGCCATATTAGAATGGCCACCACCATCACCAAATCCAGCGAGAATAGTTTTCATGATATCGCTAGCATCCACTGATGGCAAAGCGCTTCGTGTGGAGAACTTAATTCCGCCTCCACGATAAGAATATACCAGAGTAAACTCAATCTCTGAAATTGTAAACAAAAAATCATTCACTGTTGCTATCATAGCTTCGGAACAATCGTTACCAATGTTTACAATGGCAAGGGAACCGAAAGTTTCTAGATTTTCGATTGCTTTTTTGTAACTAATTAAATCTGATAATTGAATACTGTTTTTTTCTAATGACCGAAGCTTTATACTATTAGAACAATGATATAAATGACTAAAAACAGTAAGATCTAAGTGACTAACCCCTCTTGTTAAATTAGCGGTATCGATTTTAATACCATAAAGAAGAGCTGTTGCTAAGTCTGATGTTATAGGTATATTGTTTTCTAAGAAATAGCTTGTAATAATGGAAGAACATGCACCAACGTCACTTCTAATATCGTGAAAGCGATAACAAGCAGTGTTTTGTAATTGATGATGATCGATGCAAGCTATGACAAGACCATTGGTTTCCGCCATATTGATATTGCCTTTCTGACCATCTACGATGATGATTTCATCTTCTGGTTCCAAGGAAACATCTTGTAAGGGGAAAATCTTGATAGCTAGAAGTTCTAACATCTTTAATGTATTGACTTTATCAATAATCCCATGATAGATGATTGTTGCATGTTTTCCTTTTGCTTGAAATAAAGCTTGCAATCCAAGCGCTGAAGCTAATGCATCTTGATCGGGATAGTTATGCATTAATATATATACGTGAGGATGTTCGATGCACCCAAGCAATTCATCTAACTTAGTCATGAAAACATTCCTTTCTTTAGAAAGTATAATTACATTATAACATATTTCGATTTCTTGTACATAATCTATCTGTTTTGTACTATTTTAAAAACATATTACTTATTTTCTTTTTGGATTTTTTGGAAACCATCCTTTTTTCACTCGTTCTTCTTGATGTATCAATTCCCCTATACTCCATAGATTTGTAATTCCAAGCACAGCGAGACCCGCACTTACAATAACTTGTGACACAAATAAAGATAAAACCAGCATCACAATTCCAACAACAGCAAAGACAGGCCATATCTTTTTAGAAAAATAATATTCTGCCTTAATTACGATAGGATGATATAGCGCGATTGCTAAAAAAGAGATGAGACCTATTATTATGCCCGTATAACCCATGATACCCTCCTTAAAATATTTTATTGATGTTTTTTAGTATTACACATATGTACTATATTAGAATTTTATCACAAATACTTTTGAGGTGAAAGAATACAAAAGGAATAAAGCTGAATATTATCATAAAATGACTATAATTAATCTTGCAGAAGATAGTAACAAACTCTTGCACTAAGTAAAAAAGTATAGTAATATGGGACCATGATGTACGACTGGCGGAAACTGTAGGTAACTACAGGTGGGGAAAACCCACAGGGAGTACATTAGATAATAATAAGAGCCGACCGCCTGGGCCACCACCTTCGATGATATCTGATTATGGATATCCGTTGGCAGTAGCTTGGGTGGTTTTTTATTGCATAAAATTATGAACTTTGTAACGATAAGGGAAAGGATGAATGGATGATGAGAGCATTAATCAGTGTATCGGACAAAACAGGAATTGTAGAATTTGCAAAGGAATTAGTTTCTCTTGGGATAGAAATTATCTCTACTGGAGGTACTTATAGCAAGCTTAAGGAGGCTAAAGTTCCTGCTATTGAGATTTCAGATTTGACTGGATTTCCAGAGTGTCTTGACGGAAGAGTGAAGACCTTACATCCAATTGTACATGCCGGATTACTTGCTATGAGAAGTAATGAGAGCCATATGAAACAGCTTAAGGACTTAAATATTGAAACGATTGATATGGTAGTAGTAAATCTTTATCCTTTCAAAGCTACTATTTTAAAAGAAGGTGTTACAAGAGCAGAAGCTGTAGAAAATATCGATATTGGTGGTCCAACTATGCTACGTTCTGCCGCTAAGAATTATCAGGATGTCGCTGTGGTGGTAGACCCAGCAGATTATAGTATCGTGCTCAAGGAATTAAAAGAAGAAAAGCAAGTATCCCTAGATACTAAGTTTTATTTAATGCAGAAAGTCTTTATGCATACTTCAAGTTATGATACGATGATCGCAGATTATTTAAGAAAACAAAGAAATGATCATGAACTTCCAGAAACCTTAACTATGACCTTTGAAAAAGTGCAGGATATGAGATATGGTGAGAATCCTCATCAAAAGGCTGCTTTTTATCGTGAAATAGGGAAGAAACAAGGATCTATTACAGATGCAGTTCAGCTAAATGGAAAAGAATTATCCTTTAATAATATCAATGATACCAATGGAGCCCTTGAATTATTAAAAGAATTTACGGAGCCAACCGTAGTCGCTTGTAAGCACGGAAACCCATGCGGTGTTGGTAGCGATACCGATATTGAAAAAGCTTGGGATAAAGCATTTGCGGCAGATAAAGTATCGATCTATGGTGGTATTGTGGTAGCAAACCGTGAGATTACCTTAGCAATGGCTGAAAAGATGAAGAGTGTATTCCTAGAGGTAGTTGTTGCACCAAGTTATGAAAAGGAAGCGCTAGAAGTCTTTCAGACTAAGAAGAACATTCGTATTTTAGAATTAAAGGGGATTGAGATTCCTCAAGAGGAAAATGCTTATGATCTTAAAAAAGTAAATGGTGGTTTGATTGTACAGACGATTGATAGTAAATTGTTAAATGAAGATGAGATGAAGGTTGTTACAGACCGTGCTCCTTCTGAAAAGGAAATGGAAGATCTTTTATTTGCTTGGAGAGTTGTAAAATTCGTGAAATCAAACGGGATTGCACTAGCAAAGGATAAACAAAGTATTGGAATTGGACCTGGACAAGTAAGCCGTATCTGGTCAACAAAACAAAGCATTGACCATGCAGAAGAATTAATTAGTCCTGACGCGACAAAGGGTGCTGTTCTTGCTTCCGATGCTTTCTTTCCATTTGATGATTGTGTAGAAGAAGCATACAAGGCGGGAATTACTGCAATTATACAGCCAGGTGGCTCTATCCGTGATGAAGATTCCATTAAAAAGTGTAACGAGTATGGAATCACAATGGTATTTACCGGAATGAGACATTTTAAGCATTAATCAATAGATTAAGACAAAAAAGCGGGTAATTCAAAACAATGTGTTTGAATTACCCGCTTTTTTCATCCATTTCACTTGTTACAACCTTATAAATCGAACTTTATATTAAAAGTATGATTTTGGTTTGATTATAACTTTGTTACGTTAGCTGCCTGAGGTCCTTTTTCACCTTCTACAACATCAAATGCAACAGCTTCGCCTTCTTCAAGAACCTTGAAGCCATCCATGTTAAGAGCTGAGAAGTGAACGAATACATCGTTTCCTTCTTCGTCAGAAATGAAACCAAAACCTTTCTTTGCATTAAACCACTTAACTGTACCTTTTTTCATAAAAGTGCCTCCTGAAAACTGTTCAAAATATGTAGTGCTTCAATTATCGATAGGATAATCTATTGAATAATTTAACATATTTATAATAAATTGTCAATTTCTCTTTATAAAATACATAAAAATTTTGTTTTTTTAAGAAAATAATTGTCACTCATTTTTAAAAAGGACATACTGCAATCTTGTTTTTTATATGACAATCCATGGGAATTATGATATAATTGAAAAATACCAGATGAGTTAAATATTCGTACAGTTTGGATATGAAGTACTCAAAAGTCAGGAAAATATGACGATTTAGTATCGTATAAATATGAATTGTCAGTGTTACACTAAATTACAGTATGGTTACCGTTGGAAGGAAATGAAAATACTTCTGATTATTAATAGGAAAGTAGGGAAAAGTATGTCAAGAAGCATAAAACAAAGCAAAGAACTCCTTCAAATGCCAGCGTATCAATTAGAATACGAAGAGGAGTTAAATGATAGTAAAAGTTTAGGACTTGTATTTCGTCATAAAAAATCAGGTGCTAGAATCTGTGTGGTATCCAATGAAGATGAGAATAAAGTATTTACAATAGGTTTTCGTACTCCACCAAAGAACAGTACAGGTGTAGCTCATATTATTGAGCATACGGTGCTTTGTGGTTCGAGGGAGTTCCCAGCAAAAGACCCTTTTATTGAACTTGCAAAAGGTTCTTTAAATACCTTTTTAAATGCAATGACTTACTCGGATAAAACAATATATCCTGTAGCAAGTTGTAATGAGAAAGATTTTCAGAATCTGATTCATGTCTATATGGATGCAGTATTCTATCCTAATATATATAATCGCAGAGAAATTTTTGAACAAGAGGGATGGCATTACGAACTTGAGGATGTGAATGGAGAGTTAAAATATAATGGAATTGTTTATAGTGAGATGAAGGGAGCTTTCTCCTCACCTGAGCAGCAATTATTCCGTGAAATTCAGGCTAGTTTGTTTCCAGATACTCCGTATGGAGTAGAGTCAGGCGGAGATCCAGATTATGTACCTGATTTAAGTTATGAAGAGTTTTTAGAGTTTCATCAGAAGTTTTACCATCCTTCGAACAGTTATATTTACCTATACGGGGATATGGATGTAGAGGAAAAGCTTAACTGGCTTGATGAAGCATATTTAAACAAATTTGATACACTTAAGGTAGATTCTGAAATTCCAATGCAAAAAGCTTTTGATGGTCCTAAGAAGATAGTATCATTATACCCTCTTAGTGATAGTGAGAAAGAAGAAGATAATACCTATTTAAGCTATAATGCAGTGATTGGGACATCATTTGATACTACACAGTGTATGGCATATCAAGTTCTTGAATCGGTACTTTTATCAGCTCCTGGAGCTCCACTTAAGCAAGCCTTAATTAATGCTGGAATCGGAAAAGATATCTTAAGTAGTTATGATAATGAAATCTTACAACCAACCTTTACGATTATTGCTAAGAATGCAAATGAGGAGCAGTTAGAGGAGTTTCTTTCTGTTATTACTACTACTTTAGAAGAGATAGCAGAAAAGGGATTAAATGAAAAATCTTTATTAGCTGCAATTAATAACTTAGAATTTCGCTATCGAGAAGCTGATTTTGGACAATTTCCAAAAGGCCTACTCTTTGGTATTCAGATGTTTGGAAGTTGGCTTTATGATGATACAAAAGCATTTGATTATATGCATGGCAATCGCATCTTCCAATTTTTAAAGAGTAAAATTAATACAGGGTATTATGAAGACCTGATCAAAAAGTATTTATTAAAAAATAATCATGCAACCTACTTGGTGTTAAAACCAAAAAAGGGATTGACACAGCAGAAAGAGACTGCATTAAAAGAAAAGCTTGAGCAGTATAAGAATTCATTGTCAAAAGAAGAAAAGGAAGCAATTATAGCTGCTACAAAGCATCTTAAGGAGTATCAAGAAGCTCCATCAACGAAAGAAGAACTAGAAAAGATTCCACTTCTTACGATTGGAGATATTAAAAAAGAAGCACAACCACTTTATAATAAGGAATGCTCTATTGAAAATATTCCAGTTCTTCATCATGACGTGTTTACCAACGGAATTGCTTATATCAAATGTATGTTTGACTTAAGTAGAGTGCCAGAAGAACTAGTTCCTTATCTAAATCTCTTGGCTACCGTTCTTGGATATATTGATACAGAAAATTATAGTTTCTTAGAGTTATCAAATGAAATAAATATCCATACAGGTGGTTTAAGTGCGGAACTTATTACATTTAATAAGAAGATGAATCCAGAAACTTATATTCCTGTATTTTCTATGAGTGGAAAGGTGCTATATCAAAAACTTGATAAATTATTTGAGTTAATACAAGAAATTCTTCATCATTCCAAATTAGGAGATACCAAGCGTCTTTTTGAAATCATTCGTGAAGTTAAGTCTAGAATCCAAATGAGAATGAATTCGGCGGGTCATTCAGTTGCAGTTGACCGTGCATTTTCTTATATTACACAGAGTGGATATTTCACAGAAGAAACGAAAGGAATTCGTTACTTTAGATTCTTAACAACATTAGAGCAGGAATTTGAAACAAAAAAAGAGGAAATAGTTACTTCTTTAAGAAAGCTAAGTGAGATCATCTTTACAAAGGATGCTATGGTTATAAGTATAACTGCAGAACAGGATGGCTATGATCAGTTAACAAAAGCGCTACCAAGATTTAGTGATACATTAGCTGGAACTTTAGATACAAAGAAGAATAGGACAGTTGGTGAAACTCTAAAACCTGCAACCTATAACTTCCCTGTGGAAAAACTAAATGAAGGTTTTATGTATTCTGGTCAGGTGCAATATGTTGCTCGTTGTGCAAATTATGTAAATGCAGGGTATAAAACGAATGGAGCTTTAAAAGTTTTAAGAACAATTATGTCTTATGATTACTTGTGGAATAATGTTCGTGTAAAGGGTGGAGCTTATGGATGTATGTGCCAGTTTGCAGGCTTAGATGGTTCTGCATATATGGTATCATACCGCGATCCAAACCTTGTAGAGACAGATGAAACCTATCGTAAGGCTTATGAGTATACAAAAAACTTTACCGCAGATGAGAGAGATATGACAAAGTATATCATTGGAACCATGAGTACTGTAGATACACCACTCACTCCAATGATGAAGGGAAGTCGTTCTTTAAATGCCTATATGGGCGGCGTTACGATGGAGGATATCAATCGTGACCGTGGTGAAATCCTAAGCACGACACAAAATGAAATACGCAAGATGGCACCAATTGTAGAAGCAATATATCAGGCAGATAACCTCTGTGTTATCGGTAATGAAGAAAAGATAAAGAAGAATGAGCAGATGTTTCAGGAAATTAAAGCATTATTTTAAGGAACAGATGGTTGTTGACTAAGAGTATAGGAAAGAGGAGTAAAAGAACCCCTTTTCATAAACAATGTAATAGTATGAGGCAGTAGATTGACTCAACTGATATAATATAAGTAGGTACAGTGACAGCACTTGTCGCTGTACCCTCTAAAAAAGGAACAGGAGCGAAAGATGAATTACCAAGAAAAGAAATACAAATCAGGCTTTGTCACACTTATCGGAAGACCAAACGTAGGAAAATCTACGTTAATGAATCAACTCATTGGTCAGAAAATTGCGATTACCTCAGATAAGCCGCAAACCACAAGAAATAGAATACAGACGGTATATACAGAGGAACAGGGACAAATTATCTTCTTAGATACACCTGGAATTCATCAAGCAAAGAATAAGCTCGGTCAATTCATGGTTAGCACTGCGGAACGTACAATGAATGAAGTCGATGTAATCCTATGGCTTGTAGAACCAACAACCTACATTGGAGCCGGCGAACAGCATATTATTGAAAAGTTAAATAGATGTAATACTCCAGTGATATTAGTTATCAACAAGATAGATACTGTTAAGAAAGAAGAGATTCTTACCTTTATTGATGCATATAAGGATCATTGTAACTTCGCAGAAATTGTACCGGTATCCGCTTTAAAGGGAGAAAACAAGCAACAATTAATTGATGTAATTTTCAAGTATCTTCCAAATGGGCCAATGTATTATGATGAAGATACAATTACAGATCAACCAGAACGTCAGATTGTAGCCGAGTTAATTAGAGAGAAGGCGTTGCGTTTATTAAGCGATGAGATTCCACATGGAATTGCGGTGACGATAGAACGTATGAAAGAACGTCCTGATGGTAAGGTGATAGACATAGATGCTACGATTATCTGTGAACGCGATTCTCATAAGGGAATCATCATTGGAAAACAAGGCGCTATGTTAAAAAATATCGGTATGAAAGCAAGAATAGAAATAGAAAATCTATTAGATACCAAAGTATTTCTTCAATTATGGGTGAAGGTAAAGAAGGAATGGAGAGACAGCGACTTTTTAATTAAAAATTACGGATACCGAGAGGATTCCGAATATTAGTATAGCTAACTCTTATCTTGTCAAGGGGAAATTTAATAAGATAGTCTAGTCTATTTTTATCAGTTTAGAATCGGTTGCTTCGGAGATGATATTATATAAGCTACAAAAGAAAACAAAAAGAATTGTTACTTATCATGGAGTTTTCCATGAATCTTTTGAGCTCATAAAAAAATCATTTAGGGGGCATGAATGGTGAAGAACGAAGAGTTTTGGAAGGTATTTGAACAGACAGGTGATATAAAAGATTATCTAAACTACACAGCTTGTACAAGAGAGAGAGAGCCTGAAACTAAAAAGGAGACTAGGGATGACCGGTACGGTTACTGTTACAGGGATTGTGTTAGCAACAATACCCATCGGTGATTATGATAAAAGACTCACGATACTGACAAAGGAACGTGGAAAAATAGGAGCATTTGCCAAAGGCGCTAGAAGACCAAACAGCGCCTTATTGGCGTGCTCTCAACCATTTACTTTTGGAGAGTTTCAACTGTACGAAGGGCGTAATTCCTTTAATATACAATCTGTTAATATCAAGAATTATTTTGGTGAATTAAGAGAGGATATGAGTCACGTATACTATGGCCTATATTTTTGTGAGTTTATAGATTATATGACACGGGAAGGCAACGACGAAACTGAAATGTTGAAACTATTGTATCAGTCCCTTAGAGCGTTATTAAATCCTCATATTGGAACAAAACTAGTACGTTATATTTTTGAATTAAAGATTATTTGCCTTGGGGGAGAGGCACCACAAGTATTTGAATGTCTTAATTGTGGAACAAAAGAAAACTTAAGTAGATTTAGCGCAAGTGCTGGTGGATGTTTTTGTGAAGGGTGTAGACAAAAAGCGATGGATGGTATCAGGATTCAAACGTCAACGTTATATACTTTACAATACATAATTTCAGCAGATGCTCAGAAATTATATAACTTTACGGTGACAGAAGAAGTTTTTCGGGAGTTAAAACAGTGTATCGATTCTTATCGTGAAGAGCGTATTGAACATCGTATGAAGTCGTTAGAATTACTTTCTATCCTTTGAATGTATAACTTTATGGCTTTTATAGAGAACTATACTAGAATGAAGAGTTTCTATTTGAAAATAGAGAGAATAAGTGTTTTTACGGGGATAATCACCAAAATTATGCTTGAAAATAAACGAAATTAAGGTTACAATATTACAATTAGTAGAAACTACACTAAAAAGCTAATACAATTCATGTTTTAAAAGCTTTTGTAAGTTTCGGAAATGATAGAATGATGAAATGTGAGGATGATTGTGATGGAAAAGACAATGGAGAAAATTGTTGCTCTAGCAAAGGCAAGAGGTTTTGTATATCCGGGGTCTGAAATCTATGGTGGACTTGCGAACACTTGGGATTACGGTAATCTTGGTGTTGAGCTAAAGAATAATGTTAAGAAAGCTTGGTGGACAAAGTTTATTCAACAAAATCCATATAATGTTGGTGTAGATTGTGCCATCTTAATGAATCCACAGACTTGGGTAGCAAGCGGACACCTTGGCAGTTTCTCTGATCCATTAATGGATTGTAAGGAATGTCGTGAGAGATTCCGCGCAGATAAAGTAATTGAAGATTACGCTGCAGAGAATAACCTTACTCTTGAAGGCTCTGTTGATGCTTGGTCTCACGAAGAAATGTCTGCTTACATTGCGAAGAACAATATTCCATGTCCAACCTGCGGAAAACATAACTTTACTGATATCCGTCAGTTTAACTTAATGTTTAAAACATTCCAAGGTGTTACTGAGGATGCTAAAAATACAGTATATTTAAGACCAGAAACAGCACAAGGTATATTCGTAAACTTTAAGAATGTTCAGAGAACATCCAGAAAGAAGATTCCATTTGGTATTGGACAAATAGGAAAGTCCTTCCGTAATGAGATTACTCCTGGTAACTTTACATTCCGTACCAGAGAGTTTGAACAGATGGAATTAGAATTCTTCTGTGAGCCAGATACAGACCTAGAGTGGTTTGCATATTGGAAACAGTTCTGTATCGATTGGTTACTAACACTTGGTATTAAAGAAGAAGAGATGCGTGTACGTGATCATGAAAAAGAAGAATTATCCTTCTATTCTAAAGCAACAACAGACATTGAATATTTATTCCCATTTGGATGGGGTGAGTTATGGGGTATTGCAGATAGAACAGATTATGATTTAACTCAGCATCAGAACGTATCCAAAGAGGATATGAGCTATTTTGATGATGAAAAGGGACAAAGATATATTCCTTATGTTATTGAGCCATCCTTAGGAGCTGACCGTGTAACATTAGCTTTTCTATGTGCAGCTTATGATGAAGAAGAAATTGCAGAAGGTGATGTACGTACTGTGCTTCATTTCCATCCAGCAATCGCACCAGTTAAAATCGGTGTGCTTCCATTATCTAAGAAATTAAGTGAGAATGCAGAAAAGATTTATACAGATTTAAGTAAGTATTATAACTGTGAATTTGATGACAGAGGAAATATTGGTAAGCGTTACAGAAGACAGGATGAGATTGGTACTCCATTCTGTATTACTTACGATTTTGAATCCGAAACAGATGGTGCAGTAACGGTTCGTGATCGTGATACTATGGAACAAGAAAGAATTAAGATTGAAGACTTAAAGGCTTACTTTGAGAAGAAGTTTGAGTTCTAATAAAGTGAAATAAACGAGTTTCTATTTTAATGATATAGGAAAGAGAAGTATCATCATACCTAGTACGGTGTGAATGATACTTCTCTTTTTGTGGATATTATGAGGAAAAACTGCTCACAATGTGGATAAATTATCCTGCTAAATATAAAAACTATATTTCATTACATGACTGGCCAACATTCTACAGCTTTTAAGAATGCTTTTGCCAGGATAAAATGTCCAGGAGTATGGCCACCATTTGGGTGAACACGGTCGTTTGATATACCCATATGATGAAGGTTTTTTTGAACTTCGTCAAATTCCTTTTGAACATCGCAGTAGATGATTTGATATTCATCTGCTAGTTCTTTTACAACAGAGGCATAACTACGAACCATGGCGGTCATAGGGTCTTCTTCATTCTTATCAATATAATAAGGGGCGATAAGAACCATACCCTTAACTTTATCTTTGGTTAATTCGATCAGTTCACGATATGTTTTTATGTACTCTTCTTTACCAACCCAAAGATGTGGTTCAAAAGGATGGTCAAAATGTCTCCATACATCATTAATACCAATCATAAT
>JAEWHR010000077.1 GCA_023387655.1 Bacillota bacterium | reverse complement strand
TGGTATACTGGTGTCCTTTTTTCTAACTTTTTTAGCTTTCCGTTTAATCGAGCAAAGAAACCTTCTAAATTCTTTTGGTTAGGAATAATAGTGCTGTTATGCTTAGATTGAAATAAATATATTTGATTTTCAATGTCACTAGAGTAATTATTGATTGGCGTTGCCGATATCAAAACCACTTTCTTGTTATAACAAATTTGATGTAGTAATTTAAATCCTTCCGTATCTTGGTTTCTAAATCGATGTGCTTCATCGATAAATACGTATGCGTAACCATCCACGCCCTTTTCAATAATCTTATCCAATTTTCCCAGTGATTGTACTGTAGCTGGAACATCAAATTCACGTAATACCTCTTCCCAATATTCAACTAGTACAGGAGGACAAATAATAAGCTTTCTACCACCTTTCAAGCTTTTTGCTAGCATGGCACATATATATGTTTTTCCAAGACCAACAACATCAGATATAAAAACGCCATTATATGATTCCAGTATCTTCTTTGCTTGCATAACTGCATCAATTTGATATTGGAGTCTCATATATCCATCTGGTAACAAATCATCAATAAGCATATCCTTATCTGCATTAATTTCTTCTTTAAAAAATTCGTATAATGTCTTTAAGTACATTTCATATGGGGAAATATCACTTCTCAGCCATGTTTTTTCTTCAACAGCATCAACATATGTATCCTTAATATCTACACCTTGTTTCCACAATTTTTCAAATTCATCCAATGCAAATTCAACGTCTCTGCTGTCTTTCAATTCAACATTAAATTCTAAATTATTTTTTAATCCAGCATCCGAGAAATTACTCGATCCCGTAATTACAGTACCAAATGTATCTGGAACTTTTTCCATATCCTTACGCATAATATACACCTTTGCATGAATTGGTGCTTCTACATACATACGCATTTCCATTTTACCTGTACGTAACCAATCAATAAAATAACGAACTCCCTTCTCCACATTATAACTATCCTCAGATGTTGCAAATTCTGACTCTACTTTTCCAGTGAATGCATCTTTAGCTTCTTTGTGCGATAGCACTTCAACTATATTACCATCCTCCGCTTTATTAATTATTTCCATTGTCTTTCTATCAACATTAAGACCAACCAACACTCTTATCTTCTCAACGCTCTCCATAGCTTCATACATTCTAAAGAAACCGCTAGTTCTAAAATAGCCCACCAGAATATCAAAAAACTGTGTATTGCTATTTAGTATTTTGTTAAAACGCTCATACAAATTACGTTCTGGCTCATTGGTGAAAAATGTTAAATCATTATGCATATTTTTTACACTCCCTTGTATTCTTATGTAGCCTATATAAGTCTAACATATATAATGTGCTTTATAAGGTACCCCCGTCCTTTTTCCATCTGGTCAATCTGCCATCCTCCGGCTTCTTGGCATATGCTGGTATCGCCCAGACTTCTCCAACTTTAAATGTACCTTCAATTCTACCTTGTTCACATAGTAACTGTACTCTTCGTCTCGAAATCACCCATTTTTCTGCGGTTTCTCTTGCTGATAAGTACTCCATACTTTATCCTCCAAATTGTTCCGTTTACGAGTCAAATCTAATTTTAATTATATACCAATCTGCGAACAATTACAAAGATTTTCTCCTATTAATTTCCATGTGAAAACGTGCGAAAACGCACCCATCTCTGAGTGCGTTCCAACCTAAATTCTATTCACTTTACTTCACTTTATATAGCAGACAGCACGTCTCCACATGCCCTGTCCAAGGAAACATATCCACAGGCCAAGCTTCTATCGCCTGAAAGCCTTTTTTCTCAAAATACTTTAAATCCCTTTGCAACGTGACCGGATTACAACTAATATAGACAACTCTGCTTGGTTGTAAGCTCTGTACCGCATCAATGAATTGTTCTGTACTTCCAGCTCTTGGTGGGTCCATGAAAACTACGTCAGCCTTCTCTCCTTTTTCAGCCATAACGGTCATAAATTCTGTAGCATCAGAATTGTAAAAATGTTCATTCGTAATGCCATTACGCTTTGCATTCGCAATAGCGTCTTTCACTGCCTCTTTATTCACCTCAACACCAAGTACTTCTTTTGCGTACTTACTAGCAACCAATCCAATCGTTCCTATACCACAATAAGCATCAATCACTCTTTCTTTTCCTGTTAATCCCGCTGCTTTAATCGCTAACTGATATAAGCGTTCTGTTTGAACTGGATTTACTTGATAGAACGACTTTGAAGAAATACGAAATACATTTCCACATAAGGTATCCTCAATATAACCCTTACCATATAAAACTGTCTCTCGGTCACCTAAGATCAAGCTATCGGTACGATTATTGATGTTTAACACAATAGTTGTAATTTCCGGATGTGCTTTTCTTAGAGCAGCAACAAAATTTTTCTTAGATGGTAGTATTGGAGATGCAATTACTAACACAACCATGATTTCACCACTTGTAAAACCTCTTTTTACTAGCACATAGCGAAGTAAACCATATCCAGTATCTTCATCGTATGTTTTTATCTTAAAGGATTTTAACATTCCTCTAATAGTACCTATTATTTCATCTGCCTTTTTATCTTCTATTAGGCAAGATGTTGTTGGAATAATCTGATGAGTTCCTTCTTTATAAACACCCGATATGATATTCCCTTTTGCATCTCGTCCAAAAACTGCCTGTACTTTATTTCTATAATGATATGGATTTTCCATGCCTAAGATTGTATTAACTTTACAAAAGTCAGACAATAAATTAGTAACTTGTTTCTGCTTAATTTTTAATTGTTCCTCATATGGAAGATCAAGATAATGACATCCACCGCATTTTTTAGAATGAGGACATTCGTATTCCCCGTATTTTTTCTTTTTGTTACTTCTTATATTTCTACTCTTGTCTTCTTTGTTATTCTGTTCTTTATTTTTTAGTCCAGTCCCCTTACTATGAGATTTTGAATTGCTTTCCGACTTATAATAAGACTTCTGTTGCTTCCCACTTGATTGTTTATTGGATTTTACAGAAATATTGTCTTTCCTATTCATACTTGTTTTCTCAGAAATGCTATCTTTCTCAATCACACTTCTTTTCTCAGAAGTTTGTTCATTACCATTTGTATTTCTTTTCTTTATAACATTCTCTTTCCCACTTTTTCTCTTCTCAGTAGTGCTACCAGTCTTTTTTTTATCACTTAATCTTGGAGAATCTTTCATCGCTTTCTTTCCCTTCACTCCATTTTAAATACTAATTATTATATTTTTGTAAAAAAATCTTTTACTTTCTCTATCTTCAAATTTTGTTCTCTATTTCTCTTTCAAATTATTCCAACAAAATTTTTCTATCTATACTACTTATATTATCCATTTAAATTCTCTCCGATTATATCAAACATAACCAAACATGTCCATAAAATACTGTCTATTAAGTTACGTAGTACTTCATTTCACTTTATAGTCAGCATTGAAAAGAGGCTTTGCAAAATACCCTGAAAATCAATTTTGCTTAAGCCTCTTGGTGACTCTAATTCATTTTATGTTGGATTTCCTTGATCATTTTTGCATCTTCCACCATCATGTGACTAAATACCCATTCTTGAATCGTATCTTTGATAACTTTTAACTCCTGATATGGATTTTTAGCTAAGGCTGGACAATCAATCTCAAGTACGTAATTTTGAAATCTTTGATGTTCCTTTACATGTTGTTCGTAATTTGAATATCCTTGTCTACGCATAATAGTTTCTTCTGAATAAAAATGGTAGGAAACATAATCTCTGAGTTCACATACGATATCTAACAAATCCTGCTCTTGAACACCAATACACTCTCTAACAATCAACTGCTCAATATCTCTTCCGATTCGAAAGAACTCCTTGTGCTGTTGATCTATCAATTCATCTCCAGTTTCTAACTCTTTAAACCAATCAAATGCAAAATCAAACATTTCCCACCTCATATGTCTTTTGTACTTTATTTCTCTTACTAAATCTACATCGTAAAACCACACACGTCAAGTGCGAATTTAACAATGGAAAAAGGTAAGCATCATAAAAACCTCACAATGCCTACCTTTAATTATATTGCCTACCTTAAAATTATATTGCATACCTTAAAATTTATATTGCATACCTTTAAATTTATATGCTTACTTTATAACTTATTTTGTCTATAAAATCTCAAACATCACATTTACTAACAACCAATTCGGACGGAATAACCTCATTAATTGCCAATAACCTACTCCACGGAAATCATATTCCTTTACGAGTTCAAGTTTTGCCTTGATACTTCTTACATCTTCAAACCAAACTTCATGATCAACTCCATCACGGGTATACGTAAAAAATGGGGTTTGAGCCACTTCGTCAAATTGAATTACTGCATTGTTCGCTGCTGCAATTTGAACGGCTTCAATATTTCCTATCGATCTAGCTCTTGACTCCCCTTTCACATATGGTAGTGTCCAATCATAACCATAGTTTGGAATACCCAAATCAATTTTATAAACGGGTATCTGAGTCACTGCAAAATCAAGTACTTCTCTAACCTTATTAATTGGTGCAACAGCCATTGGTTCACTATAGGTATAGCCCCACTCATATGTCATTAAAAGTACGCTGTTTGCGCTCTCTCCAAGTAAGCGATAATCAATACCTTCATATAATAACCCCGGCTGATCTTCACTAACTTTAGGTGCCAATGCTACTGAAACAAAGAAATCCTCTGCGTTCATTCTTCTTGTTAATTCAGCAACAAACTCGACAAAGCCAATGCGATCTTCTGCTTTCACGTATTCAAAATCTACATCAACACCAACATATTGTTTTTCCTTAACCGTTGCTAATAATTCATTGATTAAACGGTTTTGTGCTTCCTTGTTTTGGGTTATAGCACTTACTAACTCACTGTTAAATACTCCATTTGCATCAGAAGGTGTGAGGGTTAATACAGGACCTACTCCATACTTAGTTGTTATTTCTAGCACATCTTCATCGTCCGCTGGTACTAATTCTCCTTCCATTGTAAAACCATATGAGAAAATACTAAGTGTTGTAAGGTATGGAAGTGTTTGCTCTAATACTGGGAATTCAACATAAGGATAAACATAGCCATTCGTTGAGATAATTTTATCTCGAACCCCCTCATAAGTAATAACTAGAACTTGACCTTCTCTTAATTGTTGTTCTTGTATGATATACGGATTGTTACGGACCAAGCTTAGGACACTAACTTGATAATTTTGTGCTATGGAATAAAGGGTGTCACCAGGTTTTACCTGATATATTTTGGTCGGATGTAAAATTAGTAACGCTTGGCCTATCACTAAATTCTCTGGTGTATAGATCTCGTTATCAAAAATAAGACGCTGTACAGATACTCCATATTGATTAGCGATTGAAAATACGCTGTCACCTGGTTTTACTACATGAATTTCCATATAAATTTCCGTTTTTTTAAATCATATTACATAGAAAAGAAGTTTATGATTAAAACCTGTTTTTTACTAATAATTTTATACAAAAGCAGATCAATAACCGACCTCATTGAAAATCTACACAGTACGAATGTTTTTCCATCGTCCTGAAGCATACCGAACATAGGCTACAACAAGCGCAACTGTCCAACCAATTGGAATAGACCACCAAATGGCATGGTAACCAATACCGGATAAGGCAGCAAGGCCATACGCAAGAACTACTCGGACACTTAAATTACAAAGAGTTGCAATCATAAAAACTTTCATATCTCCTGCCCCTCGTAGTACGCCGTTAAAGTTGTTCATTGTACCCATAATAACATAGAATATAGATACCACTCTTAAATACTCAATGCCAACCTCCAGCACCGTCTCATTTGCACCACTTTCAACAAAGAAACCAATAAACTGCTCTCCATAAAGATATAGTACTCCCGCAATAAATAACCCAAAAATCCAAACCATGGATAGTGCTCCACGTAAGCCTTTTGCAATACGTTCGGGTTTCTTAGCTCCAATATTTTGTGCGGTAAAGGTAGACATAGCACTACCGATATTAACCATAGGCATGATTGCAACAGAATCGATTTTTGTTGCTGCTGCATAACCTGCCATTACGTCAGCTCCATACCGATTTACAAGAGCTTGTACTAAAACGATACCAATGGAAACGATGGATTGTTGAATAATGGAGGGTACTGCTATTTTAGCAACTGTTTTTAAGATTTCTATATCAAAATATCTCGATTCTTCCGTAACCTTCTGTTTTTTCAAGTAAATTAGCAATGCAAGGAATGATAACACAGCAGATAACGCCTGGGCAATTAATGTAGCATATGCTACTCCTGCAACACCTAATTTAAAATTTATTACAAATATTAAATCAAGTACAATGTTTAATACCGAACAAAATGCTAAAAATATTAATGGTACTTTCGAATTCCCAAGGGCATTAAATATTGCATTCAAAGTGTTGAATAAGAATAAAAAGATAATCCCCATAAAATAAATACTAAGGTAAATTGCAGTATCTTCGAATACTTCAGGAGGTGTGTTCATTGCTTGTAAAATACTCCGATGCAACAACAAGCCTAAAACAGTAATAATAGAACTAATAATAAGCATCGTAATTAGAACAGTTCGAATCGCACTACGCATTTTACCGTACTGCCCTGCGCCAAAATATTGAGATATTACAACGGATGCTCCAATACCAGCTCCTGTTGCAATTGCTATAAATAAAAATGTGATGGAAGAACAGGTTCCAACAGCCGCCAGTGCATTAGAGCCTACTTTCTTTCCAACAATCATGGTATCTGCTAAATTATATGCTTGCTGAAACAAATTCCCAAGTACCATGGGAATAGCAAATTTAACTAAGGTTCTCCCGGGACTTCCGGAGGTCATGTCACCCTTCATCGATATAAACGGTCCTTTCCTTTGAAGTTCGTACTCTTTTGTAACATAGTCTTTCCAGTTCCGTTCATCTTATGAGGATTTCTTTCTCCCCGTTTTTTGAATGATATATACTCCATAAATCATTATAATAGGGAATATTAACACTGGCACCATACCTGCTCTTAAACCTAATGAAGTACTATTTGCTACAAATCCAACTATAGCAGGACCTAAAGCACATCCGACGTCACCTGCTAATGCTAGAATAGCAAACATCGCAGTTCCTCCCATTCGATAGCGCTTCGATGCAAGGCTAAAAGTACCTGGCCACATAATTCCTACAGAAAATCCACAGATTGCACAAGCAAATAAAGATAGGATTGGAAATGGTGAGAAAATAATCGTTAAATAACTTATAATGCAAAGAGCACTT
>JAEWHR010000036.1 GCA_023387655.1 Bacillota bacterium | reverse complement strand
CTGTTATTACCATTTCAGGTAATTAAAATATACCATTTAATGGCTAACATTACAAATCATTTATAGTAATGTTGGATGAGTATTTAACTGAAACCATAAAACGGTTTATATCTCCATAGTCGGTTTGTAATTAAGTTAGGAACATTATTATCATGCACTCAAGCGTTATATAGATCTATGTAGTTTTATTCTAATAAAGAAATAACCCCCCTTCAAACTGCCTAGTTTAAGGGGGGTTACAACAAAAACACTTTATTTCCTATTCATAAATAAGCTGCGTTTGTAATTCCTTGAACAAACACTCCATTTCTTCTTTTACATAGCCAAAAAGTTTATTCATAGTTTCTTCTTTATGAATATTGCAGCTATATTGCAACTTACAGAAAAGTCCAACTTCCCTGTTTGCAATTACAAAATCAAAAAGCAACCTCTCATATCGGAACAAATTGTTATTTAATTGATCCGGATAGTCAACTGGAATATTCTTAACCTCTTTTTTTGCAGTTACTGTCCAGTAATCATTCATTTGCTAGATCTGAATTTATATTTAATGAATATAGTTCAACCAAGTGATTCCCTCCCAATTGGTTGAAAAAGTGATTTTTCCGCACTAATTACGTAATTATTATTTCTTAAATTACTAGTTCAATCGCCATGTCAATTATACTTTTATTCTCAGGGTGAGGTCTATCCATTTCTGATAATATACTTATAGTCATATTTTTATCGGGTATTATTCCTAAAATCTGTCCTCCAAATCCAGAAGCAAAGAAATAGGGCACATCCTTGTAAGTACCCAGCCACCAGCCCAAACCATATGCTAACCTCTCAGGAAATCCACCATCAGAGTATTTTTCAATGCTTAACTTATAATAATCTTCGTCAAAAATATATGTTGAACCTACTTTCCCTTTGTGAAGATATAGCTTTCCAAACTCATCTAAAAGACGTATGGAAACCTGCATACCTTCGATATTATCACTTCTCCAGTCGCAATTAACTCCTGGATAATTAGAAAGAATCTTTTCTTTAAACAAATCAGAAATTGACATTTCATAAAGATCTTCTAACAAATAAACAATGATCTGCGGATCTGGCTTATACATAAATTCAGTTCCAGGCGTTCTTACAATAGGAAGTTTAAAAACTTCTGACATATTCTTTGGCATAGGTTCACCAATAATAGGCCACCGCAGCCCTGTGGTTTTGGATAAGGCGTTAAAAATCATAATATTATTCCATTCAGAGGTATACATAGATTCAGTGTAATAATCTGTTATTCTGTCCTTTACTGAGCCAATTTTCCCCTCATGAATTGCAATTCCAACAAGTGCCGATAAAAAAGATTTAAAAATACATCCAACTGAAAACAAGTCATATTCTTTGTAATGCTTCAAGTCATTAAAAATGATCTCATTACCTTGCCAAATTCGGACAGCTTTAATATGTGGAAAGTCTTCTAAATTCAATAACATGTCGTCACCCTCGCGTATATATTTATTATGTGTTTCGCATATAATTCTTGTGATATCTTTGTACTTAGTGAGTCTCTCTGTAATTAGTGAATTTCTCTAATAGAATAAAGTTAAAAATAATTATATCATATATTTAGGAAATAATACCATTTGATATGACTTTAATTATGATTTTTTTTATTTGAAACATGTATTTGATGTTAGATAATTATTTATATAACGTAACAGCTTAATATAGAAGTGATTTTCTAAAGTCACTAATAAGTAAGTACTAGATGTTATTGCTCAGTTGAATCAGTTCTCTTTTTTGATTATTTTATAGTTTATCATTTACATTGTACTAATTAAAAAAAGAATATAAAGAACCAGATATTGCCTGATTTTTATATTCTTTTATATCGATATATTAATTTTTAATCTAATAAAATAATTCCTATTTGCATTTCTTTTGATTTTCTACCTTATTCTGCACTCATTGATTGATAAATTTCTTTAAAATATTGATTTAAGCGATTTACAGTACTACGCATGTCATTTTCCGTTGCTTCTGGATGAATTGCACAAATTCGTAAAACTTTTTTTCCATTTAATACTGTGGTGAAAATACCAGCGTATCCATCTTCTATCATCTTCTTTGATATCTTCTGATTTAACTCATCTTTTTGATTTTCTGTAAATGTCTCAGGGGCATATCGAAAGTTTATAATAGCAAGCTGCGCAGGAGATATTATTTCAATTTCACTATTCTTCTTTAATTCATCTTCTGCCCACTGGGCTAGCTGAAATCCATGTTCAATCGCAGCGCCTAGCATATCACTCCCTACTACCTGTAGGGTAAGCCATAATTTTAATCCTCGAGCTGGCCTAGTTAGTTCCATTCCAATATCATAAGGATTTATACAATCATCACTTGTCTCTAAATCTTTCAAGTATTCTGGATTTGTATGATAACTATTTACTAGATTTTTTCTATCTTTCATTAATACCATACCACATCCATAGGTTTGAAATAACCATTTATGTGCGTCCCAACTGATACTGTCGGATTGCTCTATACCTTTTAGGAGATGCTTATATTTCTTTGATAATAAGACAGAGGCTCCAAATGCACCATCTACGTGCATCCAAAGGTTATATTGCTTACACAATAAAGCAATTTCCTCTAGTGGATCAATGCTTCCTGTATTAGTAGTTCCTACACTAGCAATGACTGTAAAAGGAATTAAGCCAGCTGCAATATCTGCTTCAATTGCATTCTTTAGTTCCTTTATATCCATACGGAAATTATGATCGGATGGAATTTTCCTGATTCGATTGTTAGAAATACCAATAATACGTAGACCTTTAGCTACGGAACTATGGGTTTGGTCAGAAACGTAGGCAACACCTAGATTCAGACTCTCCTCTTCTAACATTTTGTCTCTAGCAGCACATAATGCGGTCATGTTAGCCATGGAGCCACCTGACACAAACAATCCTCCAGATCCCTTTGAAAAACCTGCTTGTTCACAAAACCAGTTGATTAATTCCTGTTCAATACAACTTGCAGCTGGACAATTCATAAAGCTTCCAGCATGAAGATTATAGGCAGATGTCAGAATATCACCCAACCAAGAAATCATGGAAGCCGGACCAGGAATAAAACCTAAAAATCTAGTGTGATTAGTACGATATCCATATTGGTAGATATCCTCAATCATTTCATTTACAACGGTATCTATGGAACGTCCTTTTTCTGGGATATTCCGATTTTTTAATTCAGTAATGTGATTTTTACCTGTGACATTCAGAATTTTCTGATCATATAAATCCTGTCTCTCTGAGCAAAACTTTTTGATAAATTCAATTGCCATACGCTCAGCTTGAGTATTAAGTATAATTTCATGCATATTCATTATGATTCCACCTTTGTATACTTGTATCATGAAGTAACTTGATACAATCTTGATTTTTCTAAGTGTATATAGTACCATAAAGATATGTATTTGTGAAATTCATAGATTTGATAATATATATTAAAAATAATAATAGGTGAAAATATGGAAATTAGAAACATAAAAACTTTTATTAAGGTAGCAGCTACTCAGAATTTTTCAAAGGCAGCAGAGCAACTAGGCTATTCGCAGTCTACGATTACCATTCAGATGCAACAATTGGAAAAGGAGTTAGGAACACAACTTTTTGAAAGAATTGGGAAGCAAGTATCACTGACACAACAAGGAGAAATATTCCTTAATCATGCCAATGAAATAATGCGTGTGACCAATGAAGCGGCTGTATTTGCCAGAGAATCAAACAACCCGGAAGGTACACTTCGCATCGGTAGTGTGGAATCACTTGCGACTGCAATACTCCCAGAGCTCTTGTTACGATTTCATCATACTTGCCCCAAAGTGGAGACAATAATTAAGACCGACATGTCAGACGGTCTTATTAATATGGTAAAAAATAATGAGATTGATCTGTTCCTTACGTTAGATCAAAAAATATATGGTTCTGAGTGGGTTCGTGCTGTTTCGAAAGAGGAAGATATTATCTTTGTCACTTCCAGTAAACATTCATTTACTGGTAAAGAAAAAATTGATATCGAGATGATTCAAAACGAAGCGTTCCTATTAACAGAAAAAGGTGAAAGCTATCGTTATGAGCTAGAAAGGATACTTTCTGATAGAGAAATAGTGATTAAACCTGTATTGGAAAGTGGAAATACAGAGACAATTATTCACCTGCTTGAGCATGGTATGGGTATTTCTTTTCTGCCTATGTTTTCTGTGAGTAAATACATGGAAAGAGGTATATTATCACAAATTCAAGCAGATATTCCTACTGTCCATATGTATAGCCAACTCCTATATCATAAAAATAAGTGGCTTACTCCCCAGATGAAGATCTTTATTGAGATTGCGCAGGATTTTTTTGAACACAAATAGTAACTTTTCTATATAGAGGATTGTTTTACTGGTTTTAATACAGCGGGCTAGTTGCAATGTGAAAAACCAACTAACATATATCATAATGCTATCTTTGCAAAATTAGTAAAGATAGCATTATTTACGACAAGAAAAACTTATCGAAGTACGGCTTCTCTCGTTGCCAAACCGATTTATGTTAGCATGTGCAAACAGATAGTCGGTATGGAAGAAAACCAACAGCAAAAACTACATATGCTAGGTAAGCTAATTTATCATATTAAGTATCCGACCCATACAAATATAAATACAAATCTTCTAGGGTTGGTTCGACTAGCCTAGACTGATATCCAGTTATAGACTTATCCGATATAATTCTTACTCTGACTGCTTCCTTCTCTTTCATCAGCGATACAATCTTGTGAGAATTAGTAAATAGCTCAATATCCCTCACATCAACCAAACATTCCATTACTTTACCATCCATA
>JAEWHR010000247.1 GCA_023387655.1 Bacillota bacterium | reverse complement strand
TGACTGGTATCCGAAACGAAATAATTGTTCCATAATTTTTTTTACTACGAATTTTTATGGCGCTATCATGTCCAAAATTCAAAATCAATCTCCGATTTGTATTGGCTAATCCAATATGGTTTGTAGTAATGTCTGAAGGTTCCATTAACTCATTTAATCGCTGCATTTCTTCCGAATCCATACCGACTCCGTTATCTATAATATAAAAATGAAGAAAATCATTTCTCTCATATATTTTGAGCTTTATATAACCTTGTCTTGAACCATTGAGTGGGCGTATGCCATGATAGAGACTGTTTTCGATTAATGGTTGTAATAAAATTCGGAATAAATAGTAATCAAGAATCTCCTCTTCGTAATCATAGTAAACAATAAACATATTACAATATCTTCGGTAATTGATATCCACATACGCTCTTAAATGTTCAAGTTCCTCTCTTAAAGTCACAATGGATTGTGGATCTCCTAGAGCATACTTTAAAATTGTAGAAAGCTCTTGAATGATTGTATTAATACTTGTAGGTACTTTGGTTTGCTGGTAAGCTTCTAAATCCAATAGTTGCAATGTATTAAACAGAAAATGAGGATTGATTTGTAATTGTAAGGCAATCAATTCTGCAGTTTGCTTTTTATATTGTTTTTCTGCTATTTGTGTTTTTAAGTAATCGTTATTGATGAAAGTATGAATAACTTCATTAAATATTAAATCATATTCATCCGTTAATCGATAGCTCTTGCCCTTCTCTGTATAAAAAATCCCTTTTTCCGCATTACTTAAAACTGTTATTAGATGGTTAAATTGTTGTATATTTTTATATGTAACTAGTGTAGAGATAATTAAAGCTAATATGATACAGCAAAAGCCTAATAATAGCATGGTTGTTTTAAAATATTTGCCTAAGATATTATAATCCTTCGTAGCTATAATGGATATTGTTTTCAGACCATACAGATTTGATGATTTTAAGGTGACATAATACTCTTTATTATTAAGAGTAAGGCTGGTAGGAGTTAACTGTTCGAGCGTATCGATATTTAGTTTTCCCTCAGCTAGATAATCTTTTAAATCAAAATAAAATCCCTCAATCTCATTGGATAATATTAATTCATTTTTATCATTTAGTAAGAGAATATGCTCATTCTCTATAAAGCTTGATTGTTGAAAAAAACTTGCCAAACGATCGATATCTAAGTTTACTGCAATGACTCCATGGGCTACAGAAAGTCGCATGTAAACCGTAATAACTTCTTTGGTACGGTTGTACTCATTAAATGTTCTTCTACAGGCCCATATTTTACGATTACCATCATAATCTAAGTATCTAGAATACCAATCCTGATCAGAAGATTCCTCTATACTTTGTATGCCTACACCAGAGCGAAGAAATCGATTATAAGCATCCAGACTTACATAAATTGATTCAATAAATAAGTTTGAATTAATAGAAGAATTTAGAATTGCTTTTAAATTGTTAAACAGTACAATTTCTGAATAAGTCATTTCATTTTTTGATAGGATTTTTTTCAAACTAAGAGTAAGTCTTGGAGCACTTGAAAATAAATTACTTTGATAGGTTGCGTTACCTAGGGCCATCTCTAATATGCTATTATATGCAGTTAAGGAAGATACTGTATTGGCTTGCCCTTGTCGTTGTAGATCTTTAATGGCTACATAGGAATAAAAAAGCAAGGTAAAAATGATAGGTACTAACAATATTGAAAAGTAAGTTAAAAAACGATGGATAAATAATTTACGTTTCATTTAAATTCCTCTTAGAACTATGATCAAAATTGTCCACTAGCTCACTTTCTCTAAACTCCTTTGGAGTGACTCCATAGTATTGTTTGAATGCTCTTGAAAAATTTTTAGGATTGTCATAACCTACTAAAAATGCGATTTCGTATTGTTTATATTCTATTCCTCGTAATAAAGTAGCTGCCTTTTTCATTCTGCAATCCAGTAGATGAGTTGAGAAATTCACTCCAGACTTCTCTTTGATTAGTCTGGATAGATAACTTGGACTCATGTTAACATGAATGGCTGCAGACTCTAAAGTAGCATCTTTTACATGTTCTTTTATGTAATTTAATGTGGTAGTAACTATTTGTTGGTAATAGGATGGCTGTGCCTCTGTTTCATTAACACAAAATTTTGTATCAAGTTGTTCTTTAATTCTTTGAAAGCATGTTAGCAACTCATCATAGCGTATTGGTTTTAACAAATAATCACTAACAGAGTATAATAATGCTTCTTTCATATAGTTAAAATCACTGAATCCACTCATAAATACTACTTTTATGTCTGGATTGAAAAGATTTATTTCTTTCGCAATTTCAAGCCCTGACATCAGAGGCATACGAATATCAGTTAAGATAACATCAACATGATTTTTATGTACATATTCAAGCGCCTGCTTGCCACTTGTAAAAGTTGCAGCAACTTGCAAACCAACCATATCCCATGGAAATATGTGTGCAGTTCCCTGACAAATAGTTTCCTCATCGTCAATAATAATTAATTGATACATGTGATTCACACCTTTCATGAATGTTTATCATTTTATTATAGCAATGTTGTTATTGCATTACTACTACCAAGGAATGGTAATAAAGTAGAATGATACCAAATGACAAGAAATGATACCTTTTATAAAAAAATGGTATAACAAAGAGACTTTATCAAAATGCAGGTGCCTTTGAAAGCAGGGTTCCTTCTATTATAATAAAGATATCAAAATTATGGGGGACAACAATATGAGAATGAAAAAATTATTATCATTAGCTCTATCCGTGGTCTTAGTAGCAGGTTTGACAGCAGGATGTGGAAAAAAATCAGATAACAATGCTGATAAGAACACACCATCTCCAACTGAAGCACAATCACAAGTTGTGACTTCATCAGGTTATGAAAAGAAAAACATAACGGATGAAAAAGTTACGTTACGCTTTATGTGGTGGGGTGGCGATGAGAGAAACAATGCAACATTAGAAGTTATTGACAAGTTTATGGAGTTGTATCCAAATGTTACTATTGAGGCCGAATATGGTGGAAATGAAGGATACAAAGAAAAATTAGTTACTCAGCTTTATAGCGGTACAGCTGCAGATTTAATTCAATGTGATCCAGCATGGTTCTCTGAATTAGTTCAAAATGGTGACTATTTCATTGACTACAATGATTATGCTGATTATTTTGACATTTCTGGATTTGATTATAATCTATTAAACAACTATGGTGTGGTTGATGGAAAAGTTTATGCAGTACCAACTGGAACTGCTGGGGCAGCACTTATCCTAAATACAACATTAGCTGACAAAATTGGTATTGATTATAATAGTCAATTAACATGGGATTCTTTGATTGAAATTGGAAAGCAAGTAAATGCTTATGATCCAAATATGTATTTTTTGAATCTTGATACATTACGTATTGCAGAGCAAGTGATTCGTCCTATGATCATGCAAAAGACTGGACATCCATTTATTATTGATTCTGAAAAGAAGATGAGTTTTACAAAGGAGCAGTTAGTTGAAGTATTAGAATACGTTAAATTATTATATGATTCAAAGACTGTTCAGCCAGCGCAAGAAAGTGCACCTTTTTATAATGCAACAGAGACAAATACAAAATGGGTTTCTGGTGATTTTGTAGCTGCACTTGGTTTTGCGTCTACTGCAAATAACCAAGCTAACGCATATGGTGGAGAAGACAAAAACTTTATTTCCATTCAAGTTCCACTTCCTGAAGGAAGATTAAACGATGGATTTTTAACAGCACCTCCACAGGTAATGGCAACAGCAAAAACATGCAAATATCCTGAAGTTGCAGCAGCTTTTTGGGATTTCTTCTTTAACAGTGATGAAGCTATCTTAACTTTAAAAGATTTAAGATCAGTACCAGCAAAAGAATATAACCGTGTATTACTTGATAAAAATCAATTAATTACAACACTTGTAACAGACGCAGTGAATTATGCATCTGCTTGCAATGGTATTTCTGAGCATGGATTTACTACTGGATCTGAAATTTCTCAGATATTAGTTGATATGGTAGAAAGTATTGCGTATGGTAACAGTACTCCTGAGAAAGTAGCTGATGAAGCAATTTTATTAATTGAGGATTTCTTATCTCAACAATAATTCTTTAATTTTAGTGGGGTTGCCGTAAATAGAATTTGACTTTACGACAACCCCATCTAATTAGATGAAATGAAGAAGATAAGTTACTTCCTGATTTGTATGCGTGCTAAAGTACGCGGTAAATATTGTGCTGTTATCTAAATTCGCGTAATGGCAGCAGAATGGAGGTTTATATGAAAAGAGATACAAATGCTGTTGTGAAAGACAAAAAGTATAAAAAGCGAGATTACATGGGCCTTGTATATGTAGGACCTTGGGTTATAGGCTTACTCATATTTCAAGCTTATCCCTTTATAAGTTCCTTGATTTATTCTTTTACCAAATATAATATTGCGAGTATGGAATTTATTGGACTCGACAACTATGTTCGTTTATTTACAATCGATAAAGAATTTTTTAAGTCCGTTTTTGTTACATTTGGGTATGTTTTCATGACGGTACCCGGAAAATTAATTATGGCAATGATCGTAGCACTCATTTTAAATCAAAAGTTAAAAGGAATTAATATTGTACGTACTATTTACTATATTCCATCGTTGATGGGTGGTAGTATTGCGGTATCGATTCTATGGAAATTGATGTTTATGAGTGATGGCGTTATAAATAAAATGTTAGCTCAAATTGGTATAGCTGGACCTAATTGGATTGGTGATCCAAAGACAGCGCTGCCAACAATCTGCTTACTAGAAATCTGGCAGTTTGGTTCTTCTATGGTATTATTATTAGCTGCATTAAAGTCTGTTCCTAAGGAATTGTATGAGGCTGCTAGTGTGGATGGAGCGAATAAATGGAGAATGTATTGGAAAATAACATTTCCATCGATCTCTCCAATCTTATTCTTTAATTTAATCATGCAAACCATACAGGCATTCCAGAACTTCACTTCCGCATTTGTCATTACCAATGGAGGACCTAATAAATCTACGTATGTACTTGGAATGAAACTATATACCGAAGCGTTTAGCAATTTTAAGATGGGTTATGCAAGTGCAGTTTCTTGGGTAATGTTTGTATTAATCATGATAATGACAGTTGTATTATTTAAGACATCAAAACGCTGGGTTCATTACGACGATTAAGGAAAGGCGGGATAAAGTAATGAAGAAAAGTAAGTATAAAAAAATTGGTGCATATTCATTTTTGGTCTTTTTTGGGATATTCATGGTCTTTCCTATCGTTTGGTTATTTTTATCGACATTTAAAACAAATGCAGAACTATTTGGTGCAATGAAATTCTTACCAGAGTCCTTTCGTTTTGACGCCTTTGTTAATGGCTGGATTGGAAATGGGAAAATTACTTATACCACTTATTTTAAAAATACCTTTGAACTTGTGCTACCAGTAGTTATTTTTACAGTTATGTCAAGTGCAATTATCGCATATGGTTTTGCACGATTTAATTTTCCTCTGAAAAAGGTAATGTTTAGTATACTAATTGGTACCTTAATGCTTCCAAATGCAGTAATCATCATTCCACGATATACCTTATTTAATAAACTGGAATGGTTAAATAGTTACTTACCATTTTGGATACCAGCATTGTTTGGATGCTTTCCATTTTTTATTTATCAGTTGATACAGTTCTTTCGAGGATTACCAAAAGAATTGGATGAATCAGCTTATATTGATGGTTGTGGAACGTTTAAAGTATTTCTTAGAATTTTAATTCCATTGATGAAGCCAGCACTGTTTTCCGCAGGTTTGTTCCAATTTTTATGGACATGGAATGATTTCTTAAATCCATTAATTTTCATTAACTCAGTGAAGAAATATCCTTTGTCTTTAGCACTTCGTATGTCACTTGATATCGGTGCTAACGTTGCTTGGAGTCAAGTACTAGCTATGTCATTGCTTTCTGTATTGCCATTGATTATTCTATTTTTCTTAGCACAGAAGTATTTTGTGGAAGGTATAGCGACTACTGGTTTAAAGGGGTAGAAAGAATATCTATAACGGGCGTTACCTACTTCCATGGTGTGACGGGCGGTATGTATAAGACCCGGGAACGTATTTACCAATGAGCAAACTAGAATTGTTTGAAAATACGAATATTATTCTAACAATTATAAACTTAAAACGATATAAGATATAAAGACAATTCTCGAAAGGCAGAGCCATTTTCTCTTGGTTCTGCCTTTCGTTTTTAACGTTTTTATGAAAATAGAGATAGATTTAGAGCACATATTTCCATATTCCATATACAATCTTACATTCCAAAGGCAATAACACCATGTTAAAATGAATTTGTCGAAATGACAATATGCATAAAATGATTAAGGAATACGGCCGATAATTTATTTAAAATTCCTAATCTAAAGAGAAAAAAGAAGGTATATGGAGGAGAAGAAATGAAAAAAAGGCTATTAGCAATCGGAATATGTACAGTATTAATGGCTTCAGTTTTTTCGGGGTGTTCTAGTAAAGGAGACAAAAATACAGATAATAACGTCAAAACAGATGTAACAAATAATGACGATATTAAGCCTTCAACAGAAAATGTGAATCCTAAGGAGACAGGTCTTAGCAGTATGTTTCCATTAAAGGAAAAAGTGACACTTACATACTATATCAGGCAAAATGGAGCTATGTCAGCTACTATGGAATCCTATGCCGATGTGGAATTTTTTAAAAAGTTAGAAGAACTTACAAATGTACATATAGAATGGAATCATAACACAAGTGATGAGAACTTTGCTTTGATGTTAGCAAGTGGTGAACTCCCAGATATGATTAATTGGAATCTTGGTAGAGCAGCTGGAGGTGTTCAAGCGCTATTAGAGGATGGATTAATTATGGACTTAACAAAATTAATGCCTCAATATGCACCTAACTATTATAGATGGATGCAGGAAAACCCAGAAGAAGATAAAGCATTTAAATTAGATGATGGTACGTATTATCAATTTGCTAACTTTAATGTTAATTGGGATGATATGGATATTGTTTACTTTAAAATCTTGGGACCTCAGATTCGTCAAGATTGGTTAAATAAAGTGGGGCTTTCTATGCCAACCAACACTGATGAACTGTATAATGTGTTGACTGCATTTAAAAATCAAGATGTAAATGGAAATGGCGATCCAAACGATGAAGTTCCTTTTGTAATCACTGGAGGAGGCAAGGGATTAAGTGAAACGATGTATTCATTAGCAGGCTCTTTTGGTACCCGTGAAGATTTTCATTTAGCGGATGGAAAGATTGTTTATGGTCCGACTACCGATAACTATAAGAAGTTTTTAACTTATATGAAAAAACTTTATAGTGAAGGTTTGATTAATGCTGATTTTGCTGTAAATGGTGATGCATTCAATCTTGTACTTCAAGATAAAGGTGGATTTGCATTTAATTCTATGGGAAGTGGTTTGATAGCAAACCATGAATTATTAAAAGAACAAAACCCAGATTATGACTATGTATCGGTACCTTGGCTTATTGGGCCAGATGGATATCAAAGTAATACAATAGATAATAATGTAAACCCAAGGGGAACTGCAATCACTACATCTTGTAAAAACCCTGAAATAGCACTTGCATGGCTTGATTATGCTTATTCCTATGCAGGTTCCCTTGACTCTACTTTTGGAATAGAGGGAAAGAGTTATGAATTCATTAATGATTATCCGACGATTAAAGATGAAGTAAAGCAGAATAATAAAGGATGGAGCGAAGAACAAAGTATTGCTAGATGGATGTTAGGGCCTATCAATTATCCAAATGCAAGAGATTATCGCTTCTATGAACAAATTAATCTTAATGAAGACTATAAAGTTGAGATACAAAATAATTGGAACCTGGCAAAAGAGGAAATCACAATGCCACCAATTGTTTTAACAACAGAAGAATCTACCATCTACTCAGGAATCATGGCAGATATATCCACCTATGTAAGTGAATGTAGCTTAAAATTTATTATTGGTCAGATGGATATAGAAAAGGATTGGGATTCTTATGTGGCCAATATAATGAAGATGAATCTTGAAAAGGCACAGGAATGTAAAGAGAGTGCCTATGTAAGATATCAAAGTAGATAAGTTGAGTACAAAATTAGGGCATAGGCTACAAAACCTGTGCCCTATGTATGAGTGAAAAGGATGGAAACTTATGATAGGATTCAGACGAAAAAAAGAAACTATAAAAAAAGAAAAACTCTCTATTGCCTTGATTATTAAGGATTGGAAAAGATACAAATGGCTTTATCTGTGTTTTGCCTTGCCATTGATTCTTTATTATGCGGTATTTAAGTATATTCCGCTATATGGATTACAAATAGCATTTCGTGATTATAAAGTAACTCGTGGAATGTGGGATAGTGCATTTGTTGGATTTGAACATTTTTATGAATTTTTTAATAGTGTTTATTTTGGACGATTGATATGGAATACATTAAAAATTAGTTTATTGGATCTTATTCTAGGTTTTCCTATACCTATAATATTTGCCCTGTTATTAAATGAGATCAATGGTAAAGTATTTAAAAAGAGTATACAGACGATAACTTATTTACCTCATTTTGTTTCTACCGTAGTTATTTGTGGTTTACTCGTGAGTTTTTCTTCCACAGAAGGGTTATTTAATACTATAATCGAATTTTTTGGTGGTAGTAGCAGTGCTTTATTAATGAGCAATAAAGCTTTTTTACCAATTTACATAGGAAGTAATATTTGGGCAGGTTTTGGTTGGGGGAGTATCCTTTATTTTTCAGCTTTAGCAAGCGTGGATCAAGCACAGTATGAAGCAGCATATATTGATGGAGCAAAGCGTTTTCAGAGGATGTTTCATATTACCATACCTGGTATTATGCCGACCATAGTGATACAGTTTATATTAAAGATTGGTGGTTTAATGAGTGTTGGTTCTGAAAAGCTACTTCTGTTGTATTCACCATTAACATATGAAACCGCTGATGTTATCTCTACATTCGTTTATCGAAAAGGTATGATCGACTTTGATTTTAGTTATAGTACTGCGGTTGGATTATTTAATTCCATTATCAATATTATACTTCTAATTACAGCCAATAAAATATGTAGACGCGTTAGTGAAACTAGCTTGTGGTAAGGAGGAAAGAGAATGGGATTTTATAAGAAGTCAATTTATGACCGTATTTTTTATACTGTAGTGGGTGCATTAATGATATTTTTGGCATTTATAACATTGTACCCTTTTTTATATGTTTTGTTTGCCTCTTTAAGTGATCCTTCTGAGTTTATGACAGTAAAGGGGATTTTATGGAAACCTATTAAAATTACGTTAGACTCATATAAAGCCGTACTTAATAATCCAAATATATTAATAGGATATAAAAATACAATATTTATTGTAGTTGTCGGTACCTCGATTAATATTATCTTTACTAGCATAGGAGCATATTTTTTATCAAGAAAAGGTCCATTATGGAAAAAGCCGATTATGTTTTTTATCGTAATTACTATGTTTATTGATGGAGGATTAATTCCAAGTTATTTATTAATAAAGAATCTAGGCTTATATAATAGTTTATGGGCCTTAATTTTACCTGGAGCAATCTCTACGTTTAATATGATTGTTATGCGAACTGCGTTTCAGGGAATTCCAGCGAGCTTAGAAGAGTCTGCCAGGATTGATGGGGCAAATGACTGGACAGTTTTATTTAAAATGATTTTGCCAATCTCATTACCTACTATGGCTGTAATATCACTGTTCTACGCGGTATCACATTGGAACTCATGGTTTAGTGCAAATCTTTATATAAATAATAAGAGGAAATTCCCATTGCAGTTAATCCTACGAGATATTGTAATAAAGAGTCAAGTAGATGATATGACGATTGGGGCTGCTATGGGGGATAGCTATGCCATGAGCTTTACAATAAAATATGCTACAGTAATGGTAGCAACAATCCCAATTTTAATTTTATATCCATTTATACAAAAATATTTTGTGAAAGGTGTTATGATTGGTTCTTTAAAAGAATAGTAGAGAAACCGTTCATAGGGAGGATTAACAAGTGGATAATTTTAAAAATCTTCAGGGGATGATTATGTGGAAAGTATCTGCAGGAAGTTTTTTAATGGGAGGCGGAGATATTGATGCGCAACCTGATGCACTTCCAGTGCATCAGGTTATAATAACAGAAGATTTTTATATCTCGGAAGAACCTGTAACAATAGAGCAATTTAAAAAATATGAGATTGATGTTTATGGAAAGGTAACAAAGCGTGAAGAATTTAGAGGAATCCTAATGGGAGTGAGTTATGATGAGGCACGTAATTACATTGCCTGGTTATCAAAGAAAGAAGGAAAGGATTATCATTTACCAACAGAAGCCCAGTGGGAATATGTTGCAAGACAAAAAGATACGTTACCCATAGATCGAATGTGTGATCCTAGGATTAGGGAGTGGTGCTATGATTGGTATGCTCCATATGATGAGAAAGAAGTGAAAGATCCGGCAGGTCCAATGAATGGTATGTTTCGATGTATACGGGGTGGTTATCTTGATAATCCCAAAAGATACAATAAATTTTCTTTGGAACCATATTTTAGAGCTGCCCTACCTGCTGGATATAAGCATTTTGATAAAGATATCTATAATGAATTTGGCAAGCATCCAATCGGTTTTCGTGTAGTTATGGGAAAAGCACCAAAGCCAGAAGGTGTTCAGGTGCCGCCATATCTGAGTATCGGTGTAAAGCAGAAAACTGAGGATTATCGCTTTGCTGCACCAACAGAAAATATTCCATACTTTAGAAAACGATATCTATTTCCGGTACCGCCGGATAATTGTACAGGAGATGAAATACGAGTTACTGGTTTCTCTGCTTCGTTTCGGCATCACCACCATTCCCCTGGATTTACAGCAACACACACTGGGGATCTGCTTTATTCCGTATATTCTACATACCATGAATATGATGCGGAATCAGGATTAATGGGAGCACGTTTTCGTATTGGTGAAGACCAATGGGAGTTACCAGATGTATTTTTAAATCCTGTGGGTGTAAATGATCATGCATCATTATTTCACACCGGAGAAGATGGAAAGATATATCATTTTTGGGGATGGCCACAATTAGATTATGCATTTCCTTTTCAATATGTAGTTTCTAATGATAATGGGGAAACTTGGAGTGAAGTTAAATTTCCTCTCTTTAAAAATAAAACAGAATTCGTTACTAATCAGCCAGTAAATTCTTGTATACAATCATCTGATGGTACGTTCTATCTGGTTGCAGATGCTTCTGCTAATATGGCAATCGATAATACAGGGATACAGAAGGTGGGAGGAACGTCAGTATTATGGAGAAGTAGGGATGGTTTAAAAACATGGGAAAATCCAAAATCATTCACAGCAGGCAGACATAGTACTGCAGTTGAATTAAAGAATGGTTCCATTTTTGCGCTTGGTGGTAAAAATACGATAGTGTAAAATATTTTGTGTAAATAAAAATAGAGAAGTTCCATCTGACATGGTACAATGTTTAACGACCAAGAAAAACATAACCAAGAAAGAAGGACTTCCCTATGACTAATAATAACAAAAATC
>JAEWHR010000208.1 GCA_023387655.1 Bacillota bacterium | reverse complement strand
TGTAATTCTACCTTTCTCATGAAACCTCCTCATATTTTTTTATGAGGGATAAGTATACCATAAGAAGAATGATCAGTGGGACAAAATCACAAATGGTATATAAGGACTTTATCACGAATCAATCAGACTGCTAATTCTTTTTACGTTTTAGTACTTGACAAAAAAAGGAAGGTATATTATAGTATAATCAACATTTAGACAAACATCTAAATGAAGAAACAAGTAGAACATCTGTATGAAGGGAAGGAGTGTGCTATGCTTACGATAAAAAATTATTCAAAAATTTATAAAGGTAATAAAAAAGCAGTAGACAATCTTAGCTTAACTGTTGAGGCGGGCGATATCTATGGATTTATTGGTCATAATGGTGCTGGAAAAACGACAACATTACGTGCCGTGGTTGGTGTTCTTGATTTTGAAGAAGGAGATATCTTAATTGATGGTGTATCAATAAAGAAGGACCCTGTTGGTTGTAAAATGAAGATGGCTTACATACCAGATAATCCAGATTTGTATGAGCATCTTACAGGCATTGCGTATTTAAATTTTATAGGGGATTTATTCGAAGTTGGGGAGAAGGAGAGAAAAGATCGTATCAAGATGTATGGGGATATATTTGAGATTACTGGGAATCTTGGGGATTCCATAGCATCTTATTCTCATGGAATGAAACAAAAACTAGCTATAATTTCGGCATTAATCCACGAACCTAAATTGATGGTACTGGACGAACCTTTTGTTGGTCTAGATCCGAAGGCATCTCATCAATTAAAGCAGATTATGATACAAATGTGCCAAAACGGAAGTGCCATATTCTTCTCTACTCATGTCCTTGAGGTAGCAGAAAAATTATGTAATAAAATTTCGATAATCAAAGGTGGTAAGTTAATAGCTTCTGGCACGACAAACGAGGTTAAGGGAAATCAAAGTCTTGAAGAAGTATTTATGGAACTTATCGAAGAATAAGTCGTTTGTGCAGGATAGGAGGAAATTAATGAAACAGGTGTGGACGCTTACAAGAATGCAGCTTGGCTCTGCCTTTGATTTTTTAAATATGAAGCGAAGTAAAAGTAGAAAGAAGAATATAAGTGTTACAACAATATTAGTACTTGGCTTTTTAATGTTTGCTTTTTTATCCGCAACATATAGTTTTTTGATGGGAACCGCTTTAAAATCATTTGGAGCACTTGATGTTTTACCAGGGTTATTTATGGCTGTGACCTGCCTAATGATTCTATTTACATCCATATATAAGGTAAAAGGAGTTTTGTTTGGATTTAAGGATTATGATATTGTCATGTCATTGCCAGTAAAAACGTGGGTAGTAGTGGCTAGTCGATTAATGCTCCTATATCTTATTAATATGGTGTTTGTTTTATCATTGTTGGTTCCTAATTATATTATATATGGTATTATGGCAAAGCCATCCCCTGTATTTTATGTGTTATCTATGGTATCGTTATTATTTATCCCAATCATTCCAATCATTATAGCATCGATACTTGGTGTTATTTTAGCAGTAATATCTGCGGGATTTAAGTATAGCAATGTAATTCATATGATATTAATGTTTGCGTCTATTATACTTATTTTTGTGGTAAGTTTTCAGATGCAAGATGAAAGTCAGTTTATGGAGTTTGGAACTTTAATCAGGGATAAGATGGTAGAAGTATATCCGTTGGCGGCATGGTATCTAAAAGGAATTATTGATTACGATATACTTTCCTATGTGGCTTTTCTTGTTGTATCTTTTCTTGCATTAATCGTGTTTTCAGTTGTTGTTGGTCGATATTTTAAATGGATGAATACAGCAATGAGTGCAAAAAGAACAACTACAAATTATCAAGTAAAGGAACTAAAGAAAAGTGGACAGTTAAAAGCGTTATTCAAAAAAGAAGCAAAACGTTATTTCTCTTGTACAATTTATGTATTTAATACTGCATTTGGATTAGTTCTAATGTTAATTGGTGCGATTGCGTTATTGTTTTTTAAGTCAGAGCAGATAGAACAAATTCTTGATATACCTGCGGCAGCAGGAATGTTAAAGGATATGGTACCTTATTTGATGAGTTTTATGGTAGGAATGGTGGCTATCACAGCTTCCTCTATTTCTTTAGAGGGGAAAAATATTTGGATTTTAAAATCTTCACCAATATCAGCCAATACAATTCTTGGTGCCAAAACTATTTTTAGTTTATCACTAACAATTCCAGTTAGTTTCTTAACAGCTTTGATAGCTGGATTTGGTTTAAAGATGAGCTTTTTAAATTTCCTATTAACAATACTATTACCAATTGCATATTGTTATCTAACAGCAGTACTTGGCCTTGTAATTAATTTAAAGTTACCAATGCTTGAGTGGAAAAATGAAACTGTTGTAGTAAAGCAAAGTGCAGCCTCTATGTTAGGAACCTTAAGTTCTTTCCTTACCGTTGGAATACCATTCGTATTACTGATTGTTGTTGATGGTATGAATAAGATGGCTTTTGGGTTTGGAACTGTGGTAGTTGTATTACTTGTATCTGGACTATTACAAAGTTATCTTAATAATCAGGGTGGGAAGCTCATTAATCGCCTATAGATTAATTTTAAACGTATAGAACAGACTATTCGGTGTATAACAAGGGCTAAAATACAAATAAATAATGAAATAAAACGGAGAGAAATGAAAACACGATAAGACGTTTCAGTTCTCTCCGTTTTAAAGTTTAAGGATATAAAGCTTAGAGTAAATTTGGTTATTAATTTAGAGTGAATTTGCTTATAGACAATTTATCTTCTAAACAAGATTAGAATTAATAAGTATACTCATCTTACTCATAAGAAAGAGTAGGATGATTTTCTAGATATTTGGCACTTTCTTTAATCACTTCATTCATCGCATTAACGCCAGGCCCACCGATGGTATTTCTCTTTTCTACACAAGTTTTTAAAGAAATAGCATCATAAAGATCTTCTTTAAATACAGGAGAGATAGCCTGCAATTCAGAAAGACTAAGGTCTTCGATAGAACAGTTCTTCTCGATACATGTTAATACTAAGTGACCAATAATGCCATGAGCATCGCGAAACGCTACGCCATGATTCACTAGATAATCTGCAGCGTCGGTAGCATTGGTAAACCCTAGTACTGCACTTGCTTTCATGGTTTCACGGTTAAATTTCATTGTGCGTAGCATTCCTGTAAATAAGGAGAGGCAACCCTTTACCGTGTCAATAGCATCAAAGGTTAATTCCTTGTCTTCTTGCATGTCTTTGTTATAAGCAAGAGGTAATCCTTTCATTGTAGTTAATAAGGACATTAACGCGCCATAAACTCGTCCAGTCTTACCACGAACTAATTCAGCAATGTCTGGATTCTTTTTTTGAGGCATAATACTACTTCCAGTGGAGTAGGCATCATCAATTTCTACAAAACGATATTCATTTGTATTCCAGATAATAATTTCTTCACTGAAACGACTAAGATGCATCATAACGGTAGAGAGTGCACTAAGTAGTTCGATGAGATAATCACGGTCGGATACGGAGTCCATACTATTTCTAGTTGGTTCACTAAAGGAAAGTAAGGAGGCAGTGTAAGCACGGTCTAATGGATATGTTGTTCCTGCAAGTGCCCCGGCTCCTAATGGGCAAGTATTCATTCTCTTTAAAATATCTCCTAAGCGATCACGGTCTCTTTTAAACATCTCAAAATAAGCACTCATATGATGGGAAAGAGTAATCGGTTGCGCCTTCTGTAGATGGGTAAAGCCTGGCATATAGGTTTCAGTATGTTCTTTCATTAATGTAAATAGTACCTGAAGGAGGTCATTTAATAATTCGTCGAGAACTATAATTTCATCGCGAGTATATAGTTTCATATCAAGTGCAACTTGATCATTACGGCTTCTTCCAGTATGTAGTTTTTTTCCTACTTCTCCAATACGGGAGATTAAATGAGCTTCCACAAAACTATGGATATCTTCGTAAGTGCCATCAATTACAAGGTTACCCGAATCGATGTCGTCACGAATACTATTAAGACCGTCAATTATTTTATTTTTTTCTTCTTCTTTTAAAATTCCTTGTTTGGTTAGCATGGTTACATGCGCAATACTTCCGCGGATATCCTGTTCATAAAACTTCTGATCAAAGGAGATCGAAGCATTAAAATTATGAACCAACTGATTGGTTTCTTTCGTAAATCTTCCGCCCCATAATTTCATAAAAGTTCCCTCACTTTTTAATTTATATTATTACAATAGTTAATCGTAAAAATTTCACAATCATATAGATTCATCGTATAGGTTTCAAAGCTATGATTCACACTATATCTAACATACTAATGAAATAAATAGTGAACTAGAATTTAATAATTTTCTTATTCTAGTAGCAAATTTTAGTTATACAAAAGCATGTGAAACTGCGCTTGATAAGGATAACAAGTCTATAAAAAAGTTTGCTTTTCTAAACTTTTCTTGTGTTATATAGTAGCTTGTTTTTTACTTAAATGCAAGTTCATCTTGCATTTTTGATGCAAAATCATTATAATTCAAGACAAAGAAAAGCAGACGTCTGTTGCTTCTTCTTTGGTACCATAACATATCAAGGGAGGAATCGATATGAAAGTTAAAGCAATTATGATACCGTTTAAAGATTTAAAGTGCATCAGTGTAGACAATAGCATTAGAGAAGCACTAGAAACCATAGAAGCACATAAACTGCTATCTATGCCTGTAATAGACCATAACAAATTCATCGGGGTATTATCTAAACAACATGTTTATGAAAGCTACTTCCGTGATTATAGCGGAACAAAAGAGGAGTACTTAGAACAAACTGTTCGTGAAATGATGAAAACCAAAATGATATCAGTTTCTGAGCATACATCGATAGAAGAAGCGGCAGCCATCTTCATCGCCAGCAAATTTCGTTTCATCCCTGTAGTTGGAAAGAAGGATGAATTACTAGGAATTGTAACACAACAGGCAATATTTAAAGAATATCAAAAACTTTTTGGCGAAGATTATGATACATTTACAATTTACTCTTATGATTATAAAGGTACTTTAGCAAAGATTGCAGAAACTATAGCAAAGAATGATGGTAACATTAAGAATATTGTTGTTATTAATACTGAGACCATGGGATTGCAAGAGATATTTGTGAGAGTGGAATGTAATGATTTAGACGTTATTATGAAAGCTTTAGTTAAGAAAGGTTTCGACGTCCGTGTAAATAAACAAAGCAATTAACTTGCTTTACGAATTTGCCGCTTTTTCTACCAGCTAGCGACTAATCAAAATGCTCCTGGTATGAAAAATGCGGCTTTCTTCATGAATTTGTTAACAGTTGCCACGACATTTTTTTTGGATTCAGAATACACTAATATAGCAGTGAAAAATTTAGTCTCAACTCAAAAACATGTCTATAGTTTACAAAGGCATCGATAGAAGGATGTAACATAGTCCAATGCGAAATCAGGGATTAGGATAAGGTTTGGCTTATGTGAGATAAAATGTAGAATGTAACGAAAGAAAGGATTAGATATGATACCATTTAGAACATTAGAATTAACCGATAGGGAATGGATAGAGGAGTGTCTTAAAAAATCAGATTTTATGGGTGCAGAATATTCCTTCACAAATAATTTCCTGTGGGCGAAGCAATACAATTTATTATGTGCCAATGTGAAAGGCTTTTACTGTACACTAGGGGGATTTGGAATAATGCGTTCTTATGGATACCCTACTGGTGAGGGTAACCTAAAAGAAGTAATCGAAATGTTAATGGAAGACGCAAAAGAACGTGGACTTACATTTGAGATGCGCGGTATTCCGGAAGAGAAATTATCGGAATTAAAGGAAATGTTTCCAGAAAAATTCGATTACATCTCAGTACGTGATGAGGCAGACTATGTTTATCTAACAGAGAGATTGTCAACACTAGCAGGTAAGAAGTTACATGGTAAGCGAAATCACATTGCCCGATTTAAAGATAATCCAAACTGGGTATATGAACCAATTACCATGGAAAATATTGAAGATTGTAAAAGTATGAGTAAGAAGTGGTGTGAGCTTTACAATTGTAGAGAAGATATTAATTTGGTCCATGAATCCTGTGCAGTTAAAACAGCATTTAAACACTTTGACGAGCTTAAGCTTGTTGGTGGATTGATCCGATTAGAAGGTGAAGTGATTGCTTTTACAATGGGTGAAGCGCTTAATAGTAATACCTTTATTGTTCATATTGAGAAGGCGTTCTCTCATATTCAGGGTGCATATCCTATGATTAACCAGCAGTTTGTATTACATGAATGTCAAGATTATGAATATGTTAACCGTGAAGATGACATGGGAGATGAAGGACTACGCAAAGCAAAATTATCTTACTATCCAGATATACTTCTAGAAAAATACAAAGCAGTATATAAGACAAACTAATGATATAAGTTTAAGATGAAGGAAAGCAGAGGAGAGGTATCTTGATTACATTAGCGACAAAGGAAATGCTGCCTCAATTAAAAAAGATGTGGCAGATTTGCTTTCAAGACGAAATATCCTATGTGGATTTCTATTATGAGAATCGATTTAAAGAAGAGAATACGTATGTGTATAAGAAAGGGGAAGAAATCTTAGGAATGCTTACCCTACTTCCAGCAGCGTATCGTTATACAGAGGATGAAACCCTACCAATTCATTATGTATATGCAGTTGCTACCCTACCAAAAGCAAGGGAGCAAGGCATAGCATCGGAGCTCTTAGAAGAAGCAAGTAGGACAAGCGAAGAAAAATATAGCGCTGGAACGATTCTAGTACCTGCAAGTAAAGAACTGTTCGCTTATTATGAGAGACGTGGATATCAAACGATATACTTTAAAAAACAATTATATTTTAAAGCTGCAGCTCAACAAGTGCTTTCTGTAGCATCTTTAAAAGTAGATAATATCAGAGTGCATGAAGTATCCCTTGCGTATGAACGTAAGTACGAGAAAAAGGATATTAATCCAGAAGAATATAAACAACTTCGGGATTTTTATTTCGATCGACCAGGATATGTAAAATGGAATCTGGAATCGATTACCTATGCTGTAAAAGAAGCCAGGTTTGTAGGTGGAAAGGTACTAAAGTTGTCGGTCGACAACCACTCCTATGCAATTATGTATTATAAAAAAGATAATAAACTTATAATAAAAGAGACAACATTACCAGAAGATTTGATTGCAGATGCAATAGCTTATCTAATGAATGAGGAAGAATGTCTTGAGGCAATTGCAACTGTTCCTTCCTATTATTCTTTTGAAGGTGAGCTAGTTCCATATGCGATGGTTCGTTTAAATACAGAAGCTTATGCGAATGGTTATTTTAACTTAGCATTAGACTAATTTTTTATCGTTGGAAGGTTATGAAAAACCTTGTAAAAATTGTAGCTTGTACCAGAGGTTGACAAATATTCATTTCATTGGTATAATTCCTTTTGTAATATTTCTGTAATAATTATGAGATAGTTCATTCATGATGGTGTTACAAATGTAACAATTCGATCGTGATAGAAAACATCGAAAGGAATTAGGTACGAATATGAAAGCAAAAACAAAGGTTACAGTAATACTTGTGATGTTAGTATGTTTTTTTGCTACGACGGTAATAACAGATACTACCTGCTATAGCATTAATGATACTTATGAAGAAGTTTCACAGATTACTGCAACAAATACCTCGGATGATGAAGCGAATCAATTAGAGATTGCCAAATCGAAACAGGATGAATTTGCGAATACAGAAAAATCTGAATTGTATTCTTTAACTGATGAAGATAACAACTCAGATGGTTTAATATCTTCCAACAATGAAAATCTTGCAGTTGCAAGTATTGCAGATTCAAATGCGAATGATGCGAATGTTGATGATACAGTTGATACAAACGCAAAGGTAAAAAGTATAAGCGAAACAAATGCAAACGATGAAAGTGCAAACGATGCAAATGCAATTGTTACAGTAGAAAAAGATCTAGAACAAAAAGCCGTACAAGAGAATGTAATAGCGAGAGCAGTTGCTAGTAGCGTGGAAGGAAGCGTTGCAGCAAGTATTAACCCTGAAGAGGAAATAGTTACATTTAGTTTGATGGAAACTTTACAAGAGTATGAGAAAGTACTACCGAAGGTAAACGAATATTTAAACATACGCAGTGAAGCTAATCCAGATGCAGCGGTTGTTGGTCAATTAAATAAGAATTCTTACGCTACCATCGTAGAGCGTGGAGAAGAATGGACGAAGATAACCTCAGGCAAGGTTACCGGATATGCAAGTAATCAATACTTATATTTTGATGAAGAAGCAAGAAATCTTGTATCGGAACTAAAGGCTGACCAGATTGTTATTACAGCTGGCTCGGTTAATATTAGAAAATCCCCTGATTTAACAGGAGAGATATTAACGAAAGCCAATAGTGAGGATAGTTTTGTTCATGTCTCTGAAAAAGACAATGACGAATGGTATGCGATTCAATATGATGATAGCCAAATCGGCTATGTTAGTAAAGAGTTATCTGAATCTGTGTTCAAGTTAAAAACAGCGATAACAATCGATGAGATTGAAGAAGCTAAAAAAGCTGCACAGATAGCAAAAGAATTAGAAGAAGCGAAAAAGCATAAACCTGCCAATACTAATCGTGCAGCGATTAAAGTATCTGACGAAGAAATTTACCTTCTTGCTACTGTAGTAGCGATGGAAGCTCTTGGAGAATCCTATGAAGGACAGTTGGCAGTAGCTAATGTTGTAGTCAACCGAATGCTAGATGGTTATTGGGGAGATACTATTCATGACGTTGTATATGCACCAGGTCAATTTTCTGGAGCTAATTCCGGACGTGTTGAAAAGTTCAAATCTAAAGTAACCGAAAGTTGTAAGAAAGCAGCCATAGAAGCACTTGCAGGTAACAACAATATTGGTGATTATATGTATTTCATGATGAAAAACAGAGCAAAAACTTCAAGTTACAAAAAATATTACATTTTAGGCAGTCACTGCTTTTATTCAAGATAAATAATTAAGAGTTCAAAATAGATAATTAATACGAAAGATACCCTAAGGGGTGTTGCAAAAATTCATTACCTTATGAGTTGCAACACTCTTTTTTTAATTAAATAGGAGATTACTCCGCGAGTAATCTCCTATTAATTTATCAATTGTTTGATAATCTATGAATTATAATGAAATACTTAGTATTCATATCGAAATGATAGGAATATTTTAATAATTATGATGAAAAGTATTGAAGTTTAGAAAGTAAATGATATACTATTTATTATAATACTAGTATAGAGACGCATAGTTATGGTTATAAATGAGTGAGAGAGGTTTTTGTTTATAAGAAAAGCTTGATAACTTTTCAGATGGAAATAAGTGGTTTACATTTATATGCCAATATAATTTAAAGGCGTGAAGCGCCAGAAATGAGGTTAATTATGAAAAAATTACTAAGCATTGAAAAAGTAAAAGGTAGAGAAATTTTAGACTCTAGAGGAAATCCAACGGTGGAGGCAGAAGTTATCTTAAGTGATGGTAGTGTAGGAATGGCTGCAGCGCCTTCTGGTGCATCTACAGGTGCATTTGAGGCAGTAGAATTAAGAGATGGAGATAAGAGCCGCTATCTTGGTAATGGCGTTTTAAATGCAGTAGAACACGTGAAAAAAGAATTATCAGAAGCTGTTTGTGGAAGAAATCCATTAAATCAGGTTGAGATTGATGCAGCAATGATTGATGCTGATGGCACAGATAATAAGGGAAAACTTGGTGCGAATGCAATTCTTGCAGTTTCACTTGCAACAGCAAAAGCAGCAGCTACTGCGGTTTCCTTACCACTATACCAATATCTTGGTGGTACCAATGCAAGAACTCTTCCTGTACCTATGATGAATATTATTAATGGTGGTAAGCATGCAGACTCTAGTTTAAATATTCAAGAGTTTATGATTATGCCAGTAGGTGCTAAGAGTTTCTCAGAAGCATTAGAGCATAGTACTACAGTATTTCATACCTTAAAGAAATTATTAAAAGAAGATGGTTATGTAACTGCAGTAGGTGATGAAGGTGGATTTGCACCTAAATTTAGTTCGGACGAGCAAGCACTTCAATATATTGTAGAAGCAATTAAGAAGGCAGGATTTGAACCAGGTTCTGATTTTTATATTGCTATGGATGCTGCAGCAACTGAGATGTATGATGAAGCAAAGAAGATTGGAAAAGAAGGAAACTATCTGTTCTGGAAGTCGGGTGAGTTAAAGACTGTAGATGAGATGATTGATTATTGGGAGAATTTATGTGACAAATATCCTATTTTATCCTTAGAAGATGGTTTGGCAGAAGAAGACTGGGAAGGTTGGAAGAAGTTAACAAATCGTCTAGGCAATCGTATACAGCTTGTAGGTGATGATTTATTCGTTACTAATACAAATCGTATAACAAAGGGAATTAAAGAAGATATATCAAACTCGGTATTAATTAAGTTTAATCAAATTGGTTCTCTAACTGAAACATTAAATGCAATTGAGATGACAAAGAATCAGGGTTGGACAGCGATTATTTCTCATCGTTCTGGTGAGACAGAAGATACTACAATTGCAGATATCGCGGTAGCTACAAATGCTGGACAGATTAAAACTGGTGCACCTTCTAGAAGTGATCGTGTTGCAAAATACAATCAGTTACTTCGTATTGAACAAGAATTAGGGCAGGCAGCTATTTATCCAGGTAAAAAAGCATTTAAAGTCTTAAAATAAAGTATTTGCTATAGAAGTATTTTATAAAAATAAAGTAATTGCTATAGAAGTGTTTTATAAAAATAAAGTCTTTGCTATAGAACTGCTTTATAAAAATAATAACTTTGCTAGGATTATTTTTATAGAAAAAATATTTTGCGATAAGATTGCTTTTACGAAAGAAATGAAAAAAAATAGGGGGAGTTATACTCCTCCTATTTTTAATGGTTTCGATGGTAAGCATTCATAATACTTAATGATATTTCCACTGACCATATGAACTGTTTCTTTGTTGCATAAGATTGGATCACAGGCATATGCCATGTTATTGTATAATTGACGTTCTTCACCATAGGTAATGTCATATGGTAGTATTGGTTCATAGGTGGATGATTTTGTATTCTTCATAAAGACCTCGTATTGATTCGATAAAATGTGGTGATAACTGCATCTACAGCAGGGTATCTAAAAACATTTTCCATAGGATAATCGTAATCCATACGATATCCCTTGTCAAGTTCATTCTCTTATATAAATTATATTCAAAAAATTAGTTCCTTTTTCTAGTACTCTTTTCCCTTTTCATAACCCTAAAATTGAGCTATAATAGTTAGAAACAACGTAGAAAGGTCGGATATTATGATAGAAGCAATAAAGAAAAGTGCCGAACAAGCGGTGTTAGAACTGATTGAAATGGCAGGATTAAAAAAGAGAGATATACTGGTTGTTGGTTGTTCCTCTAGTGAAATAGTTGGAAAGAAAATTGGGACAAGTAGTGCGATATCTGCAGCAAAAGCTGTATATGATGCAATATCACCGATTCTTTCAAAGCATGGAATCTATCTAGCGGCACAGTGTTGTGAGCATCTAAATCGTGCTTTGATTCTGGAAGAGGAAGCTGCTGTTTATTATGGATATGAAGTTGTAAGTGTTGTACCACAACCACATGCCGGTGGCTCATTTGCTACGACAGTATATGAGCATATGAACTCTCCTGTAGCAGTGGAAGAAATAAAAGCAACAGCAGGAATGGATATCGGAGATACTTTAATTGGTATGCATTTAAAGAGGGTAGCGGTCCCAGTTCGTCTTAGTATCACTAAGATAGGGGAGGCAAATTTGGTATGTGCCAGAACTAGACCAAAATTTATTGGTGGAGAAAGAGCAATTTACCAAGGAGAACATCGATAAAAAGAATGATACGAAAGACGGAACCACAGATTAGGAGGTAGAGCAAGTGAAAGAAGAGATAAAAGAAGAAATAAAAGAAGAAATAAAAAAAGAGATAAAAGAAGAGATAAAAGCATATCAACATAAAGTACAATATTATGAAACAGATCAGATGGGAATTGTTCATCATTCAAATTACATTCGTTGGTTTGAAGAAGCAAGAACAGATTTACTTGAGCAAGTAGGATTTACTTATCAGAAGATGGAAGAGTGCGGAGTTGTGATTCCAGTAATCGGCGTGAACTGTGAGTATAAATCAATGGTAAGATTTAATGATATTGTAACGATTCTTCCAAGAGTAACAGAGTTTAATGGTGTTAAGCTAACAGTAGCATATCAAATTATCGACTCGGTAACAGGAAAATTATGTACAGTAGGAGAAACGAAACATTGCTTTTTAAATTCAGACTATAAGATGTTTCGCTTAGCAAAGGAAAAGCCTGAGGTATATCAGATATTTAAGGAATTGTTAGAATTAGGTAGTGAGAAATCAGAATAAAGAATACGAATGCGTGAACTAGCATCTCCTTAATGAGAAGGTAAGAAAAACTTACTATTTGAATTGCTAGTTCACGCATTTAATTTTATGTAATCAAGTCTTGTTTGTAATAGATTTTTGTAATTCAACGACAATAATTGGTATGATGGATAATAGGAACACTATAAGCCACTGGAAGGGCAGCATTGGTGTAACTTTAAAAATCTTCGTCAGCGGTTTCCAGGAAACAACTACAATTTGCATAAAGGTGCAAACTAAGAATGAAATAACCATTTGTTTATTACGAAAGATTCCAATCTTAAAGATAGAATGCTCACTTCGCATGTTAAATGCGTGAAAGAGTTGAGAAAGACTTAATACAGTAAATGCCATCGTTCTCCCACCAATGGTATAAGCAATAAGAGCAAGAGAGCCAACCATTGCACCTTCAAAGATAATCTTAAAGACAAGACCATCACTAAACATACCCTTCTTTGGAGAAATTGGAGGTTTGCTCATAATATCATCCGGTGCTGGTTCGACACCGAGTGCAATTGCAGGCAGTGAGTCCGTAACAAGATTAACCCATAGTAATTGAACCGCAAGTAATGGTGCTGGAAGTCCAAATAAAATTGCTATAAAAATTGTAATAATCTCACCTATATTACTAGAAAGCAGGAAGTGAATGGATTTTCGTATATTATCATAAATACCGCGGCCCTCTTTTACAGCGGCGACAATGGTTGCAAAGTTATCATCTGCTAAAATCATATCTGCAGCATTTTTAGCAACATCTGTTCCGCCTTTTCCCATAGCACATCCGATATCAGCAGCCTTTAATGCAGGTGCATCATTGACACCATCGCCCGTCATCGCTACAACTTCACCACGTTTTTGTAATGCTTTTACAATGCGAACTTTGTGTGCTGGAGAAACACGTGCGAATACTTTATATTGATAAATGTTATCTTCTAGCTCTTTGTCAGTCATATGGCTTAATTGTTCGCCGGTGATAGCACATGCTTTTAAGTTCTCACCACGATTTTTATTACCATAAATCTTACTTTGTTGTGGTTTTACACTTTCTGCTTCAGTTTCTGAAAGGATACCAAGTGCTTTTGCGATTGCACATGCAGTCAAGATATGATCCCCCGTGATCATAACAGGGGTAATTCCAGCAGATTTACACATAGAAACAGCGCCTTTTACTTCATCTCTTGGAGGGTCAATCATACCTAAAAGCCCAAGTAATGTTAGGTCTTGTTCCAGGCTAGAATCGGTCATACCGTTTGGATTTCGATCAACATATTTATAAGCGACAGCAATAACACGAAGAGCTTTTTCTGCCATTGAGAGGTTGCTTCGATCAAACTTTACTTTATGTGATTGAGTAAAATTTTCTACTTTACCATTGTCAATTACCTTGTTGCAATGCATTAATAAAACATCATAAGCACCTTTGGTTATAATTAGATAGCGACCATCCGCTTCTTGGTGCACAGTCGTCATTAATTTCCTTGCAGAGTCAAAAGGTATTTCTCTGATTCTTGGATGCTTCTTATCAAGAGCATTCTTTTCATAACCGTTTCTTGTTGCTGCTACTAATAAAGCTTTTTCTGTAGGCTCGCCGATTATCTCAGCGGAACTACCAGAAGGATAAGCATCATTACATAATGCAGCATATTCTAAAAGCTGTTTTCCGAATACATTGTTTTCTGGTTCTATTCCTTTCATGGAAGCGATATGAGTTACCGTCATAACGTTTTGAGTCAATGTTCCTGTTTTATCGGAGCAGATAAAGGTTGCACTACCTAGTGTTTCTACTGCAGGTAATTTCCTGATAATTGCATTTTTCTTAGCCATTCTTTGAACACCAAGAGAAAGCATGATAGTGACAATAGCTGGAAG
>JAEWHR010000161.1 GCA_023387655.1 Bacillota bacterium | reverse complement strand
CCTTACTTGCTTTCTTCATAATAAATTACCTCCCTTAGATTATAAATATGTAATCCTTCTCTCGATTACATTTTTGTAACAGTTTTCGCTTTGTTTTCGAAAACTATATTTATATATTAATCATTTTAGTTATTTTTGTCAATAGTATTATTCGCATATTTTAGTAATTTTATATAATATAATTTATATACAGCTTTTATAATTGTACATATATGCATAATGTGTGGTTTTAAGACATTTGTAGTATCGAAATTTAATTAATATTCAAAATAATGTTTTCGAAAACTTTACATTCGAATATAAATACGATATAATAGACATCATTAAATGGTAAATCAGCTTATGGAGGTCATTATGGCAACAATTAAAGATATAGCAGCAAAGCTAGGTGTATCAATAAGCACCGTATCAAAAGGCCTACATGGGGCGAGTGATATCAGTGAAGAAATGCGTCAACAGGTGCTTGATACTGCAGTATTGTTAGGTTATGTAGTGAAAGAGAAAAAAAACCAAGATCATCATAAAGTTTGTATCATGGTTGAGAATATGGATTACGAAAATATTAATCAATTTGGATACGAACTGATTACTGGATTCAAATTAATGGCGCAAGAACAACAATATCAGGTTGATGTAATACCAATGGATGTGTATACTCAGATGCAACAATCCTATGACACTTATATGAAACAACAATCATACAGTGGCGCATTCTTTCTTGGTTTTGAAATGACTGATACCTATATGCAACAATTAAAACATACTACAATCCCTACCGTACTTTTTGATAATTACATATCAAATAAGCATGTTGCATACATTGGAACCGATAACCATATCGGAACGAAATCCTTAGTAAATTATTTATATGAGAATGGTCATAAAAAAATTGCTTTATTAAACGGATCTAAAAACAGTTATGTATCTAATTTGCGTTATGAGGGCTTCCTTTCTGCAATGAAGGATCTTGATTTGGAAATTGATGAAAATCTAATTGGTTATGGTATTAGTTTTTTACCAGAGACTGCAAGTTCCTACATCCCACAGTTTGTAGAAAACGGAGCGACTGCTGTTGTATGTGCCAGTGATCTAATCGCTGCAGGTGCAATTAATGAAATCCATAAACTAGGTTTAAGAGTACCAGAAGATATCAGTATTACCGGATTTGATGACTTACCAATTGCTAAGTATCTTGCACCTCCGTTAACTACGATTCGCCAGGAACGTTTCACTCTTGGAAAAACCGCCTTTACACTACTCTCTCAATTAATTTCCGGAATTCCTGTAAGTACCATGCTTTTTCATTCTGAGTTAGTTATAAGAGAATCTGTGTGCAAAGCAAAATAATTGAAGGGGTATGATTGATAACAATCATACCCCTTCAATTGACAAAGAGCCGCTTTTTTATTCCTCTATCTATACTGTCTTATGATTACTAAGTATTCGTTCTAATTCCATAATCTCAGTTTTCTTTAAACTTTGATTATTTAAGTATTCTACAATAAATGTATTCAAAGAACCGTTAAATAGTTTATCTAATAGCACCTTTGTTTCTGTTCGTTGAACGGTACGTTTTGAGATAGCTGGTTTACATAGGAATCCAGGCTCTTCTCGGACAATTGCTCCTTTCTCAATCAAACGTTTAATTACAGTATAGGTAGTATTCTTCTCCCAACCGATATATTCTTTGATTATTTTTGCAATATCCTTCGCTGCCAGTACTTTATTCGACCACAAAAGTTCCATGATATTAAGTTCACCTTCGTGTAATCTTATTTCTCCCATATTTTGCTTCTCCTCACAAGCATCCTTCTACATAAATGCTTATCTTTTTACAATTTATAGTTTACATAAGCTTGTTCTACTATTGTAGATTTAAAGTTTAATTAAACACTTCTTCCTATTCCTATCCTTTTAAACAGAATCCTGTCATTTCTTTCCTTTGAATATGAATAGTCTACTGTAGTAGTTGGTAACATATACCATTATTCTACCGAATTAGAATTAATTTGTCAATCTCACTTATAGGCAAAACATCGCATAATATGGCAAATGTTTTACTTGATTTGAATATTCATAATTTCGATTTGAAATCTTTATAGAGTAAGGAATTTCATGAGCCCCACGAAAGATACTCACACTTTTTGATCTCGTATTCTCATTCGTCTTTACCTCAAGTGGTATAACACCATCGGAATTTTGTATTAAAAAATCAATCTTTGCTTGGCTATTTGATTCCCAAAAATTCGGATGATACCCTCTTGCCATGAGACTTTGCATAATATAATTATCTAATACCGTCTTCGCAATCATTTCTTTCTTCATATCAAAATAAAGAGAGCTCTTTTGAATTAGAGTATTTAGTATTCCAACATCTGGGACATAAAGCTTAAATTGTAATGCTTCTGGACTAATTGTGATACCTTCTGTTTTATCATATGTACCTTTTGCACATTTATATACAAGGGAATTATCCACGAGATATTGAATCACATCTTTATAAAGGGCATAGGTTGCTCCCTTTCGTATTAAACGATATTGAAACTTTTTATTCTCCTTTAGTAATTGTTCAACCATGACAGAACATACTTGATGAAGTTTTAAAGCATCACTTTCTGAATGTTTTTCCTTCGCAAATGCTAGCTGTGACAAATAAATGGATTGATGAATTTCTGCAACATTATTCGTGTTTTCCATGGTAATAAAATCATTGACCGCCGCTGGCATTCCACCAACAAGAAGATAATCTTCAAAAATAGTTAGAAGTTCCTTATGCACGATTTCAGGAATTTTACGGTTAGTCTGATAATGTCCTTTGATTACTTCAGCATACCATTCATCTCCCTGTGCTACTAAGAACTCATCAAACTCCATAGGATAAAGTGTAAAACTTTCATAGTACGTAAGATCAATATCAGATAATTCACTTGATAAAACTATTATTGGAACAGCATGTTCTTGTTTAAGATAATGATTTAAAGCTTCCATTGCTTCTTTGCAAAAAGTTATTTCGTCTAATATTATTAATAGATTTCCTGCTAATTCTAATGGGATCTCATAATATTGATAAAGTAACTCAATAAAATTAAGCTCATTCTCTACAGAATAAGCAGCTTCTTGAAATAAATTGCGTACCGCTGCATTGGTTTCAAAGTTAACATAGAGATTGCCTTCATAAAAGGATTTTGCAAAATCAAGTGCTAAGAATGTTTTACCGACACCCTTGATGCCGGTAATCCACATTGGTTTCCCTGATTTTTTCTCTTTCCATGTTATTAAATTATTAATCGCATTGCGTTTCACTTAGTTACACCTCAATTTTTCAATCAATTGCACAAAGTATTCGGGCAATGGTGCTTCAAATTCCATATACTCCTGCGTCGTAGGATGAATAAATCCTAAAACTCTTGCATGTAAAGCCTGCCCTTCAAGATGAAATCTATCTTTCTCTGGTCCATACACATCATCACCTAGAAGAGGATGATGTAAACTTGCCATATGGACACGAATTTGGTGAGTACGTCCAGTCTTTAGCGTACATTCAATATGAGCATACCCTTGAGAAAAATTCTCCAGTACACGGTAATTGGTAACCGCATTCTTCCCATTCTTATGATTGATTGCCATCTTCTTACGATCAACTGGATGTCTACCAATCGGCGCATCTACTGTTCCTTCTATTTGCTTAAAGGAATTATAAACGATAGCTTCATATTTTCGTGTAATGGAATGAACCTTTAATTGTTCTGCTATCGATTGGTGCGCTTTATCGTTTTTACAAACAACTAAAACTCCAGTGGTGTTCATATCAATTCGATGAACAATACCTGGCCTCATTACTCCATTTATTCCGGACAGTCTATCTTTACAATGAAATAATAATGCATTTACCAGTGTACCAGAATAATGTCCTGCCGCCGGATGAACAACCATACCTTTTGGTTTATTAATTACAATAATATCCTCATCTTCATATAAGATATCTAGGGGAATATTCTCTGCCGCTATCTCTAACGATACGGGCTTTGGAACTTCATAGGTCAGAATATCCCCTTCCCTTAAACGATAATTTGCCTTTACTACCTTACCGTTTATCATCACAAGGGAATCCTTTATTAACCTTTGAACATAAGAACGTGAAAGGCCCTCTTCCAGTTCTGCAAGAAAGCTATCAATTCGATCATCCTCAAACTCGCTATCAATACAGCAGGTTTTTATGTTATTCTCCATTCTATTTCCTCTTAATTTTATCTTTTTTATATAA
>JAEWHR010000083.1 GCA_023387655.1 Bacillota bacterium | reverse complement strand
GCGGTTGAGGTGTTTAACCCTCCAAACTATACATTAGAACAACAATTATTATTATCTGGGAGACCAACTTCCAGCACTACAACAGCACAAGAGTTATTTGGTTTTCAGACTGATTTATTAGTTGATGGTCAGCAAATCTCTGATTTTAAACGAGAGGAAGAAATAGATTTTAGCGGAGACTATACCGATATGGAAGGTATTATTACATTTCGAGGTAATAACTACCGAAATAGTGCAGTCTTTGGTACGGCTAATATCGTCGAGAAAAAATTCGATCGTTCCAAAACATGGAGTATTGATACAGGGAAATTAAAGAAAACAGTATCAGATGGATATTGGCTTGGAAGCTGTTGGACGGGACAGCCCCTCATCGTTCGTTGGAAAGATGAGACACGCCAGGCTATGAATCTTTATGAAGATAAAAAGAACAAAGAAGGACTTGTTGAAGTCATCTATTCTACAGCTGACGGTAACATATACTTTATGGATTTAGAGGATGGTAAACCAACAAGGGATAAGATATCTCTTGGATTTCCTATCAAAGGAACAGGAAGTTTATATCCTTCTGAAGTACCTCTTTACTTTGTAGGTGCCGGTGATTCTATGGGCGAAAAATGTGCTAGAACATTTATTGTAGATCTAATTCAAGGGAAGGTTATTTATGAATATGGATATGATGATGAGTTTTCTTTACGAACAGACAACGATAATTTTCATGCCTACGATTCTTCACCACTGATTGATGTAGAGACGGATACCTTAATCCAACCTGCAGAAAATGGTATTCTGTATACGATGAAACTGAATACAAAGTATGACGGTAAAAGTGTATCCATTAACCCTGAGAAACAAGTAAAATGGCGTTATACAACAGAACGAAGTAGAGAAGAAGAAAACCGCTATTGGCTTGGGATGGAGTCTTCTGCAGTAATATGGAAGGGATTTTTATATATCACTGATAATTGTGGCGATATGTTCTGTATTGATTTAAATACTATGGAAGTTGTTTGGGTACAGGATACTCTCGATGATACCAATGCAACTCCAGTGTTAGAAGAAAGTGTAGAAGATCAAACTGCATATCTATATATCTCAACCTCTCTTCATTGGACAGCAGATGATAATCAAGAAGGTGATATCCCTCTAATGAAAATTAACGCTGCAACAGGAGAAATTGTATGGAAGCGTAGCTATCCTTGTAAAACAGTTGCTGGGGTTTCAGGTGGCGTACAGGCAACCGCCTTACTTGGCGATCAGAAATTATCAGACCTTGTTTACTTTGTCATTGCTAGAACCGGTGGTAAAGATTCAGGAAAACTAGTTGCGCTGAATAAATACACTGGCGAGACAGTATGGAGTGTTGACATGACAAATTACAGTTGGTCTAGTCCAATCGCTCTTTATGACAAAGAGGGAAATGGCTATGTTATACTTTGTGATTCTACCGGAAATATGTACATGGTAGATGGTTTATCAGGTGAGTTATATGATACGATAAACTTAGGTAAAATAATCGAGGCTTCTCCTGCTGCCTTTGAAAATACCATAGTAGTTGGAACTAAAGGTAGAAAAATATATGGTGTTACTGTAAAATAATGCTTAGATAAAAGGTACGAGGTAGTAATATTGCGCGCTGTAAAAAAGCTATTAGTCGGTTTCGTAATAATTTTACTTATAGGGATTAGCCTTTATTGTTACGCAAGACTGATTGAACCAAATATGCTACAAAAGAATCATATTTCCATAGCAGTACCGGATAATGTGGAAGAAATTAAGATTGTATTTTTTACAGATACTCATTTTGGTAAGTTCTATCCGCAAGAAAAGATAACAAAACTAGTAAATTCCATCAATGAACAATTACCAGATTTTGTAATTTTTGGTGGCGACCTCATTGATAACTATGCAAGAGACCAAGAGATATTAAATCTTGAGGAGTTAAGTAAAAGCTTATCGATGATAAACGCAACTCATGGAAAGATAGCAGTCTTTGGTAATCATGATTATGGCGGTGGATCAGCACCAATTTATGAGAAGCTTATGACTAAGGGTGGGTTCACCGTATTAACCGATGAGGAATTATCCTTCTCTAATCTAAATCTATCTATTATTGGATATGAAGATTCCTTATTAGGAAATGTAGATTTGAACCGATATGAGTTACCTGATGCTCCTTTTCGCATCGTTGTTACACATGAGCCTGATGTCGTAGATAATATCAAAGCAACAGGCTCTATCCTAGTTCTTGCTGGTCACTCTCATGGAGGTCAGGTGAGTTTGCCAGTTTTAACGAAAAAGGTATTACCAAAGGGTGCAGAAAAATACATTAAGGGACAGTATGATTTAAAGAACGTTATAACTGGTAGTGATGCTTCCATGATTGTGAGTCAGGGAATAGGAATGACGATCCAACCTTTTCGGTTCTTAAATCCTCCAGAAATAGTTATAGTCTCTCTAAAACACGAATGATTAATAGACAGTCTCAAGAAGTCTTGCTTTTTGAGACTGTTTTTTAGAACTAGTTAGTCTATATTAGAATATAGCAAAAGAGAATATAATAGCTTTCCACAAAGTATAGGAACAGTAGGAGGGGTTATGGAAAAACCTTACCATGATAAAACAGAAATTTCAGTAAAAATTGAAGTACCGGAATTAATTGTAGAATGGCAGGAGAGTGATAGTACCTATGAATTGAATGCCTTTGATTTGTATTGTAATCCTCTACAGATTCCAAACTATATTATTCTAATGTTTAAGTTTCATCGCTGGAAAATGGTTTTACATAATATTTTTACAGGGATTTTCTTAAGTATATTCTTAATGATTGGATTTTTGTGGTTGGAAACTTATGGACCAATGAAGTCAAATTCTGTTTTTGATATTACAACTTTGGAAAATATTTATACTTCCTATATTATAAATAATAATACACTTGATTATATTATCCTAGATAAAGATGGACTTGTGTTATTTGAAACAACTATAACAAATAAGATGCCTTATCAAAATCCTGGTCTTAATCGAAAAATACATTGGTATCTTACAGAAGATAATGAATTATTCTTTCTAAGTAGCAAAGGAAGTCAAATGGTGGCTAATAATGTAATGGAATTTATCCCCTCGAGAGATAATTTGAAGGTATTCTATATTAAAAAACAAGGTTATGATTTCTCTCTCCATGAATATAAACTTGAGAGTGGTTTATCTACACTAATAGAAAACAATGTAATAGAAAGAGATTTTTGTATTTCACCTGATGGTAATACGATTGTGTATAATAAACCAAATGACGATGGCGATATAACAGAAACTTATATTTACGCTCAAGGTGAGAAACAATTCAAAGGAATCAATATTATCCCTATCGCGATATCCGATGAGGGGACGCTGTTTTATTATGTGAAGAATCAAAATCTCTTAGTGGAGGCAAACCGTGGAATAACTCATCTTATGACGGTTGAAAATAATGACTTATCTAATTTAATACTCATGTTTAACCAAGATCACAAAGAACTACAATATTTATATCATGATTCATGGTATCAATCCTCTTACGGTGAAGCTGGTATAAAACTTAATCAATATGAAACATTTAGGAAAACGCCATATCAAAATTACGAAATATATGAGAACAACTGGTACTCAATTCGAACACTTTCTATACCTCATTTATCAATTATAGAAGCATTACCGTATGGGCATATATTTAAGGCGTGGATAAAGAATGTTGAAAATTACCAATATGGATTTTTACTAGAAAACAGAGTATATTGCTTCGCTGATAAATCAGTATATTATATTGATAACAATCCTTATAAAAATAATAATGTGGTAAAAGTGAGTGGTGATCTAACTATTAAACAATTAGTAGCCTCTTCAGACTTTAATTACTGTTTTATGCTTACGAACGAAGGCGATTTATATCAACTTGACAGTAATGGAAAACGAAAATTGTGTTTAGATAATATTGAAAGAATATATCGAAATTATGAGGAAGGAAAAGAGGAGTTCTACTTTACAAGATACGATCCTCTTAGTTATTTGTTAAGCTCGAATTATAATTACCAGTTATGGCATCAAAACCAGCTATCTTATCGTAAGGAGGACAACACAATCGTTAGGGTTGAGGAAGCAGACAACATAATTCTATATAGTTATCCTTATCATCTTCTCTATAAAAAAACAACGGATCAAACAGATCAATACTATATGCTAAATGAAGGAAAAAGTATCAAAGTGACATATCCAGATAATAAAGATATTAATTGAAAAAGTTTTTAAAAAAGTAAAACTTAATTTAATGTTATGATTCTTACATATTTATTGAGAAGTACAGGTACAGTCCGATAGGATACATAATATTATTATGTTAACTATTAGAAGCATAACTTATAATCTACATTGATTTTTTATTAGTTTCAAATATATACAGTTTATGGTAACTCCTAGCTTATTTGTAATACTCCAAATATAAACTATTAAAATTTAAAAGAGAGACCATTTCGGTCTCTCTTTCATCTATTAAAAGACAAGCAGCGGTGATATAGTAAATCGTGATTTTAAAGAGTGGAGTATTAGGGATTAGTAATAGTGAAAGTTATTTTGTTGTAGCCTGTGCTGCAAATTTCTGTTTAGCATCATCAATTTTCTGTTGTTCTGCAGCTGGTGTTGGATAAAATCCTTTTTCATGCATTACATTAAATACATCGTATTGGATTTTATGCTCTTGATCTAAACATTGTAAAATAGTATTTCTTAATCCATCATGAAGGCACTCATTTGCAAATGTGTTGTAATGATCTGTTGCTGCCTTTTCTGTACATAACGCATCGGTTAAAACTTCTTTTTCTTTAAAATTAGCAACCATTTGTAACCTCCTTACTGAAGATGAGAATAGATGGCATTATAATGTCCCTGATGTTTTGCGGAAATGTCTAACATTTGTTGTTTCACCTGTGGATCATCACAATGTTCTGATAACATTTGAAACTTCTTAATTAACAATTCTTCTTCTGCTAAAATGTCTTGAATACATGATAATTCTTTCGCTGTTAAACTCATAATTACCTCCTTTAAATGTTTAGTAACAAAGTTAGTATCTCTCATTCTGAAATAGAAATACAACGTAAATTCTTATAAATAGACCTTTTCTTGTTAATTCAGAAAAACAAATCCGTTTGTATTCAACTTTTACATTATTTATTTTAATTTCTATAGATTCTAATTAACATGATATTGTATAATATAAATGATAGGGCAAGATAAAGAGGTGAAATTATGGGAAATAAATTTAAAATTGCTGTCGTTCAAGCTAATTATCCAAGTAGTAATTGTGAATTAAATACGAAAGTTGGTTTACAATATATCAAACAAGCAAAGAAAATGGGTGCAGATTTAGTCTTATTTCCAGAATGTTGGTTACAGGGATATCAATTTCCTATTTTAAATGATGATCTTAGTATCTCCGATATGTATGAGTTAGATAAATACGAAGAAACTATGGATAACATTATAAGAAAAAAAGCATATCAAGAATGGATGAATCAAGCAGTTGATGAAAGTGATCCGTATGTCAAACAATTCTGTATGGTAGCGAAAGAATTTAAAATCGGAGTTGTATTAACTGCATATACCAAAGGTTTAAAAAAGCCAAGAAATAGTGCTATGGTAATTGATAAAGATGGAAATATTATAATAACTTATAGTAAAGTACATACTTGTGATTTTTCTTTAGAGTCTTTATTAGAGAGTGGAGAGGAATTTAAAGTTTGCGATTTTCATGGAATTAAGCTAGGAGTTATGATATGCTATGATAGAGAATATCCAGAAAGCGCAAGAATGCTCATGCTAAAAGGTGCTGAAATCATTGTAGTACCAAATAGTTGTGGTGGAATGAAACCTAGAGTTCAAGCTTTATCAACGAGAGCATATGAGAATATGACCGGCGTAGTGATGGCAAATACCGCTTTTGAAAATGGCGGAAATTCTTGTGCATTTCAACCGATAGCCTGGGATAACAATGGTAATGAATTAGAAATGACTCTTTTTGTTGCAGATGCGACAAGTGAAAAACTATATATGGCTGAATTTGACATGGATGCCATTAGAGAATATCGTAGTAGCGAAATGATGGGAAATACATTCCGAAAAATAAAAGCTTATACTGGATTTCTAGATGAGGTTGTAGACCCACCATTTAGAAGAGATCGTTGGGTGGAAGAATAGAAACATCAATGATTTCTAAAAACTTATCTATTATAAAACATATGAAAATACATTTTACGAAATTAATTGATGGCTAGATATAGAGCATTATTTGATAAATAAAAATAATATATTAAATAAAAAATCGAAATAGTTTATTAAATGATAAATAGAAATAGGAGGAGTATATACATGCAGATAACATTAATGCAATATGAAGATGAAAAATTAGAATCAAAAATAACTGCAACCTTAGAGTACGGAAGATTATCGATTTGTGGTTATGATGAATATAAGCCTTCCTCTACACTTCCACAAGGAAGTGAATATGAATATGAAATTTTATTAGATACCTTTAGCACAAATCAGTTGCTTGATTTGATTGCACCCGGAAAGAATGAAGAAGAAGCTTTACTAATTCTAAAATCAATGTTTCATGGAAAAGGAGCAGACATTAGATTTCAGGCTTATTGCTTAGAACATGAAATAGAAACAAATTGTTTATCTCACTTTGATGATTAATAAGGAATATAATAGAATGATAAGAAAGGGACGAAATATGAATCATTTAGGTACCGTAACTTTAGAGACAGAACGTTTAATAATAAGACCATTCCGTGTTGAAGATGCGAATGCAATGTTTACCAACTGGGCTGGAAACAGTGAGGTGACAAAATATCTAACATGGCCTACGCATAAAAGTGCAGAAATATCTGAAAATTACATAAAGTCCAAAGTTAGTACTTATGAGAATAAAGAAGTATATGACTGGGGAATTGAACTAAAAGATCTTCATCAGGTAATTGGCTCTATCAGTGTTGTAGAAAATAAATTTGATATTGGATGTGTACAGATTGGATACTGTATTGGAAAACCATGGTGGGGGTTTGGAATTACTACTGAGGCATTTCAAGCAGTTATTCGTTTCTTTATGGATGAAGTTGGTATAAATCGTATTGAAGCTAGGCATGATATTAAAAATATCTCATCTGGTAAAGTTATGGAGCATTGCGGACTTACACTAGAAGGAGTTCATCGACAATCGGATATAAATAATCAAGGTATTTGTGATACTGCTTGGTATGCTTTATTACGAGATGATTATCATAGATAACGTCATAGCATTAAGATTAATTCTAAAAATTTAATCCTAGTTTACGGATCATAGTTTTGACTAATCTAAGTTGTATATTAATCACTAAATTAGTAACGTAATTTTGAAACTATATAATTTTATCGCAAAGAAAGTAGAGAGAGGATTTCATATGACTGATATAATAATTGGAATTGTATGTTTATGTCTAGGCTTTATTTGTTACTTTTCTGAAAAAAATAATCCATTGGCCTACAAATCACTTCAATTAAATTCCCATCCATCTATTTGGAAATGGACCAACCGATTTTTTTCGAAATGTATGATAGGTGGATCAATCTTGTATCTTATAGTGGCTTTTATACTTCGTATGAATCAAGTTGATGAAAGAAAGCCACTTTATCTCATTAGTATCTGTTATCTAGTAGTCTCAATAATTGCGACTGAAACTTATGCTCTTATAAAGAAGACATCCTCAAAATAAAGGTTGATATCAATATGGAAGTATTTTTCTGAACCTTTTATTATCTACTAGCATATGATTTAGTAAAATAATAAGTAGGTATATTATGGATACTGAATTTGGTGAATTCCAATTGCAACAACCATTCAATGAAGATAGAACGAATCGTGCAGTAGAAGCTAGGATTGAGCATATATGGAGAAGTAATAATCAGAATGGCCTAGTTACGATATCTTATGATGATAGAGCGAACAGAAGATTTAATGAGCTTGTAACACTTATCGTTACTCCTATCACAGGAATACAAAGTACTTCCGGGCGAAGAGTAAATTTTAGTGACTTACGCGTTGGTATGAGAGTAAACGCAATCTTTTCAACTAATATGACGCGAAGTATCCCTCCTCAGGCGTTAGCATTTATAATTGTTATTCTTGACAGACGTGATCGAAATGAAGTTACAGAAGGAAGAGTTATTAATGTAGATCTTAGAAATAGAACATTAGAGATAAGAGAACAAGATAGAGGCCGTGACAGAGATAGAGATCGTGACAGAGATAGAGATCGTGATAGAGATAGAGACCGTGATAGAGATAGAAACCGTGTCACATTCCAAGTGACAAATTCTACTATTATCGAAAATCAAAGAGGACGAAGAATAAATCTAAATGATATTCGAAGAGATGACAGAGTTCGAGTAGAATTTAGAACCACGAGAGAGCCACAACGACCTAGCAGTAATATTGCAATTCGTATTCAGTTGTTATCATAAGTTATGTTTTTAAGTTAAATTATACAATCTAAATAAAGATATTTTAAAAAGGTATTAGTTTTCTGGCTAATACCTTTTTTGTGTATCAATTCTATGACCTTGTTACTTCAGCTTAATACCATATATTTTCAACTCTAACTGCAAATCTTATTTCCATACAATTTAGTAATACATAAATAATAAAAGAACTAACCCCTTCAAAAAAATTATCCTTCTTTCATTAATCAATAAAGTTATCGTTAATTGTTATAATTTTATATTAATTAAACATTAGCATACAATAAATGGTAACAGTATAACAAATTGTAGTTTAAAGGGTAGATTAATCTTAGAACTTGCCATTTAGTTATTAATTCTCTCTATTTCCTTCATATAGGCCATATAGTAACTTAGCCATAGTAGATTACCTTTTTTTTATTTTACCGTGCTTAATTTCGATTTTAAAGCGTGGTTATTTTTTACATTTTTATATGAAATGGACATATCTTAAATTTAAGCAAAAACCGATTATTTGAGGGTATCTTATAGAAAAAAACAGAAAATATATTTAAAATAATCAATCCTTCGTAAATACAGCAAAGTTCGTATAATCATCATTATACGAACTTTGTAGTGTTTAAGCATGCTTGCAATATAGTTGAATTATTATACGAACTTTAGTGTTGATAAATAACGAACTTGCATTTATAATAGAAGAAAGAAAAGAAAGGGTACGATAAGATGGCAAATAAAAAAACTTTAGCATTAACAAGAGAACAATACATATTAATCATACAAACAATTAAAGAAGGATTTATAAAAGAAGATGGTAGTGTATTTAAACCAAATGAAAGATTAGCTACCATATTAACATTAGAAGCTAATTTAGGAATACGAATTTCTGATATACTTCAGTTAAAGCTAACAAGTATCGTAAGAGATGGTGACAGATACCGTTTAGATATAATCGAACAAAAGACAGGTAAAAAAAGAGAATTTACCGTAATGTTAGAAATTTATACCTTCATCCAGGAATATGCTCTTAATTTCGGGATAAGTCCTAGAGCAAAGTTATTTGATATTTCTGAACGAGCGGTACAAAAACAATTAAAGATTGTAGCAGATCATCTGGGATTACAGGGTATCTCCACCCACTCCTTTCGAAAATTTTTTGCAACTGAAATTTATTTAAATAATAATGCAAATATTGAATTGGTTCGAATTCTATTGCAACAATCATCAACAACAACCACTCAGCGTTATATCGGAATTCAACGACAGGATATCGAGCAAGCTCTTGCAAATCACGTCTGCTTAGTTAAATAAAACATAAGCTTAATACTAATGCTATAATTCAAGAGGGAAATATTAGATATTGAGACATATTTGAAGTTAAGAAAAAGTGTTGTATGGGTTTGTCAATTAATTGATCAAGTTAGGATTATACTTAACAAACACAATATAATGTATATAATATAATTTATCAAAAGCTTTTTCGAAATATGCGAACATATGTTCAGCCATGTAAAAAATCACACAATGAATACAAAAAAAGAAGATATCAATTGAAAAAAGTAAACTTAATTTAAGAAGTTACTAACATGAGCATTTTTTATCAGGGTTAGAATGATAAATTGACTATTTACTGTAAAATAGAGCATAATGCTAGTCTCTATTTATAGAAAAAGTATAAGTGAGAAAACAAATCTAACGTATTATCATAATGAAAATTACAATAGACCTGTTTCGAATGTATGATTTCTTCCTAAAAGACCACCGAGGAACGTATGTTCGGATTCTCAAAGGAGTTGCTTAAATATAGGGTGATTTATCGCAGAAGTACTATTTAAATTTTTTATAATATGGAGATACAATAAATCGTGGGAGTCCAGCGATAAGAATATGATTATAATGGTGGCCGCTATATCACTGATATTTGCATTCTTAGCGGTTATGATTTTTACATATGAAGAGAGAAGAATAGAGTGAATATAAATAAGCCAGCTTGTTAATTTTCGTTTCATTCAGAATACTCCATCGCTTTTTATTTATTGTATTTCCTCATCAGGATATCAATGTTTTTAATTTTAGATTTACTCCAGATTATCAAATCAATACAGAATTACTTACATTTATTTATATATATGATTGTGAAGCCGAAAGCCTCACAGTTTTATGTCTAGATACAACAAAGTCACCAGAAATAAAGACGAGTGATTTATTCAATTTATTATAATGTTGCGGAATAGAAGAGAGGAAACTATCTACTTCCCTAATAACAATGCTATTATCAATTTGATAACTAAGTAGAAAGCCTACAGCTTTTACCATTGACTATACAGCCTTAAGAATAAAAAATATTGAACATATACACTATCTTTCCTTCTTTTAAGCCAATTAAGTAAACATCCGAAAGACAATCTAATTTTGCATAACTATGTAAACTTTTCAATGATGTTACCCTGTACGCGTTTTCACCTCTATTAATATAAATAATCTTACAATTATTCTCAAATTCATAAGTAATAGGCTCAATATTGAAATAAGAAAATCCATCATGACCATCATTATCAACTGTGGGGCTTCCTTCTCTAAATCTTCCGACATTAAAGCTATCAAATTCAATTAACCCTGCATATACTGTCTTATCTATCATATTACTATAACTTTCAATTAAAGAAGTCTGTAAATCTTGATCGCCCTTTTCTGTTATTTCATATTGATTATCGAAAGGGACTACAAAATAGCATTGCAAAGTTTCTTTTTCGATATCCTCTGTCATAATGAAGATTTCACCTAATGTGAATGTAGTCTCTTCATTTATCACCAATGTTACACTTAATGCAAGTCTCGGATCCCCAAACTCTTTATCCACTTTGCCCAATTCAAGAACATATTTATCTAACGGTTGTAATTCCTCAAAAGGAATCTTAAATAAATTATCTGCATAATCTGACTCGACTCTAAAATTTATAAAAGAATCTTTTATATCTTCAACTACTAACTTAATACTGTTCAAAAAATATTTCTTTATCGATTCTATTTGCTCTACATTGTCCACTTCATCACTAATCATCGTTATTGCTACATCATTTAATCTAGTTATCTCTATTATATCAGAAACGTTTAGATTTATAATTGTACTTTCATTTTCAGTTATAACAGCAGAAGTAGAAGTATTGTCTATATTGGAATCAGTTAGTTGTTTTTCTTTACTACTACATCCACAAAAAATTAACAAAAACATAGTACTAACAATGCCTAATTTCATGTACTTAGCTTTACACTTATTAATAATAATTATCATCATAATAGCTCCTTCCACATTAGAGTTAAATACACATGACTTGTAATTAAGGATGATATAATATTAAATACATCATCCCTAATTACTTAACTTATTTTACTGATTATTAGGTAATTGAGAAAAATAAGTTGAAGTTATTGTAAATTGAAAGTAACCACCTGAAGATAGTCTACTGTATGTTTATACAGCAATACATGGTGAATTGCTACCTATGGCAACCCTTTTTCTTATCAACTTGATCTTTCTTAGAACACATAAATGAGCTATCTATCACTTATCTTTTGATTAACAGCACTGATAAATCATTCACATTTGTTCCAGTAGGCCCTGTCATGATTAATCCACCACATTCTTGTAATGCATAATATGCATTATTCTGCTCTAAGGTATGAAATATTGATATCCCTTTTTCTTCAAGAACTCTCTGTGTATTAGTATCAACATAACCTCCAGCAGCATCCGTTGGGCCATCGGTGCCATCAGAACCTATGGAAAATATTGCAACGTCTTGTAAATTAGCAATTCCAACTGCAGAAGCCAAAGCTAATTCTTGATTCCTACCACCTAATCCATTTCCTTTTATATGAACTACAGTTTCACCACCAGCAATAAAGGCGAGTGATTTTTTCGATTGATTATATTGTTGTGCGATAGAAGAGAGGAAACTACCTGCTTCCCTTGCCTCACAACAAAGACTACTGGTAAGCACGATTGGTTCATAACCTAATTCTTCGCATTTTCTTTTAGCAGCTTCACAAAGCTGTGTTACACTTCCTGTAATCTCTGTTGTGACATTATGAAGTTCATGAGGTGGTTCTATCATTAATAATTCATCAATTTCTTTTGGAAGTGCTATCTCATAACGTCTAAAAATTTCTCTTGCTTGTTCACATGTGGATTGATCAGGATAAGCAGGTCCTGATGCAATCATATCCAATGGATCTCCTATAATATCCGATAATACCACAGAAAATACATTTGCTGGTTCACATAACTTTGCGAATTTACCACCTTTTACTGCAGATAAACGTTTCCTTATGGTATTCATTTCAACAATATTAGTACCACTTGCAAGTAATTGCTTGGTTAAGTTCTCAAGCATCTCATTTGGAATTAAAGGTTTTTCGAATAGTGCGGAACCCCCACCAGAGATGAGAAACAGCACGGTGTCATTGGAAGAGAGTCCTTGTACCAATTTAATTGCCTGTTCAGTCGCAATAAATGAATTTGCATCTGGAACCGGATGCCCTGCTTCATAGATACGAATATAAGGCAAATTTCCTTTTACGTGATTATACTTTGTTATTACAACGCCATCATCAATTCTGTCACCGAGTATATTACATGCGGCATTTGCCATTGACCATGCAGCCTTACCAATTGCGATAAGCAGTAGTTTACCACTTGAAAATTCATGTCCCTCTAAAGCTTTTTTTACTGCATTGTCTGGAAGTGCTGCGGTTATTGCTGCATCAATTATCAGCTGTGCATCATTTCTAAGATTCAAAAAAACGGCTCCTCTCTGTCATTATATTTTTGAAAGAACGCCAAAGCGTATGCTCTGGCGCACTTTCACTTAAGATATGTATTTTAGCGGATGAATAAATAAACGATATATACATTAATGAGAGCAGCGATACCAACTAAAAAAGTACCTAAGGTCTGTGTTTTATACCCATCCTCTACTTTCATATCACCAAAGTTAGTAACTACCCAGAAATAACTATCATTTGCATGGGAAACAGTCATAGCACCAGCACCAATTGCAATTACTGTCAATGCTGCAAGCGGAGAAGTACCAAGACCGATTGTTGTTAGCATTGGGGCTATAATACCTGCTGTAGTTGTTAGAGCAACTGTAGAAGAACCTTGAGCAGTCTTTAATATTGCGGCTAACAAGAATGGGAATAGTAACCCAAGTGTAGCTAATGCATCGGAATTTGACTTAATAAATTCTACCATAGAAGTAGATGCAATTACATTACCAAGAACTCCACCAGCTGCTGTGATGAATAAAATAGGTCCTGTTACTTTCAGCGTATCATTTGTAATATCATAAAATTCTTTGGATTTTTTCTGGCTTACTAGGAGGATTAAACCAAATATAACACCAACTGCAATTGCAATAATAGGTGTACCAAGGAAAGTAAGTACCGCTACAGGTTTTTTAGCCATTGCTAGAGCTGAAGATAGACCCATAAGGAAAATAGGTGAAATGATTGGTGCAAATGATAAAAATGCACTCGGAAGTTTTCCATAACTAGCAACGAGTTCTTCATATGTCTGAACTACTTCTTCACCATTTCCGTCTGCTTCATCTTGAGCTTTTACTTTCTTACCTATCATTTTAGCAAAGAAATAGCTAACAATCAAAGGTATAATAGAGCAGATGGCACCAAAAAACATAACAAGTAATAGATTTGTTTCTTGACCAAGACCTTCATACAATGTATTAGCAGCAGCAATAGGACCTGGCGTAGGAGGAATAAAGCAATGAGAAATATAAAGTCCTAAAGAAAGTGCTATTGTACATGCTACGGAAGACTTCATTGTACGTTTTACAAGCGCTTTACGAATTGGATTTAAAATAACAAAACCACTATCGCAGAAAACCGGAATTGATACAATCCACCCCATAATAAGCATTGCCAATTCTGGATTCTTCTTACCAACTAATCGTACTACACAATCCGCCATCTTAAGCGCTGCACCTGTCTTTTCAAGTAAAGTACCTATGAGTGCACCAAGTATAATTACGATACCAATGCTCTTAAAGGTGTTGCTAAATCCCGTACCAATGACACCCGGAATGTCGGTAAGCGGAATTCCAGCAACGATTCCAAACAGCAGTGAAATGGTCATAATAGAGATGAATGGATGAATCTTTAGCTTTGAGATTGCAATAATCATAATAATAATTGCAATAACAAAAGCAATAATTAATGGTATACCTGACATAACAAAAATCCTCCTTCATATTGATTGGATAAGCTGGCGTAAACCACCAAGAATTATCGTACTTTTATCTTACATGAGAAAGTTGAGATTCACAATATTCTAGAAACCAAATTATTATATCATTCAATGTTATGGATAACATATTATGAAACATCATCAAAGCTCTTTAAGACTTTTTATAACTCCGAAAGCTCTTTTAGATTCTTTATACCCAAAAAGCACTTAATAATTCTTTATAAAAATGACTCCAAAAGATATTTATAACTCTCAAGAATTTTTAAAATACCTAAAATCTTTTCTAATACTTAAAACAATATATACACGCTAATACACTTTAAAAGACTTTCTAACTATCTAATCATTTTTTTGTATTAATATTAATAATCAAAACATGTAAATAAATTACATAAGTGATAAAATTTCATAAAATAATAATCGATAAAATCTTCCATTCAAATTGTTCTAAATAATATTACATGAAAGAGAGCAAATATAGTATACATATTATTATTATGTAAACTTTATGTTTTTATATGCTTGAGGACATAGTTAAAAAGTCATCGGAATTATCAACGCTTTGTTGACAAGTCACGAGAATTACTGTAATATCACGAGTACAAAATGTACTGGAGGTAACGATATGTTAATCAGACAGGAAACAAGTAAAGATTACAATGATGTTTACAACCTTATAAAGGAAGCATTTGCGACCGCAGAACACAGCGATGGAAACGAGCAAGATTTAGTTGAAGCCTTAAGAAATGGAGATGCATTTGTGCCAGAACTTTCTCTTGTTGCAGATATTGACGGCAAAATCGCAGGGCATATTCTTTTCACAGAAGGAAAAGTGGGAGAGGATACCACGCTTGTCTTAGCTCCGCTGTCAGTGTCACCAAAATATCAAAAGCAGGGTATAGGTACTTCCTTAATCAAAGAAGGCCATAAAATCGCCAAAAAAATGGGTTATCAATATTCCCTGGTTTTAGGAAGTGAATCCTATTATCCGCGTTTCGGTTATCTTCCAGCTGAACAGTTTGGTATTGAAATTCCTGACGGTATGCCAGCAGAAAACTTTATGGCGATTCAGCTACAAGAGGACGCGAAACCTATTAGAGGTGCTGTAACTTATGCAAAAGAGTTTGGAATTTAAGCGGTATACAGTTACTAAGCGGAAAATCAAACTTCTTAAAGTGTGCAAGAAAAAACTACTGAAAAGCTATTTGAGAAAAAAATAGACGGAAACAGTCAAGGCCTGATGCTCCCATTCCTTTCATCCTTGACGGTATCCGTCTTTTCTTCTATTTTCCCACATTGTGACCATAGATTCGAGCCAACTTGTCCCGAAATTGGGTGAGGAATGCAGGACGCGAGTGTCATATATAGCCTATAATTATACCTTGTAGACTGAACTAATTATAATAGAAATATCATTACAATACCTGCATACTATCATAAATATCCCGATAAAAATAAATTGCAATATAAAAAAGAGAGGAGTGACGAATTGACCTTGGATCATAGCCAGTTCGCTCTGCAATTCTTTTTAACTTGTTTTGAAGCGTGTTTTTATGTATAAATAAATGTTCTGATACCTTTTGAATCGAACCCTCTAAATCATAAAATGTCTCTAGCAATACCATAGTATTACGTACTTCCTCATTACGAAAGCCTTTAAAGATACGATGAACAAATTCTTGCTTCGATAATTCACTTATTTCATCCGTAAAAACTTCCATATTTAAGTCATCATAAAATCGAATATCACGCTTGTGTGTACGCATACATGCCTTATTTGCTTTTTGAGCTCGTGTCAACGCAGTTTGAGCAAAAGCAAAATTTTCTACAATACTATCAATTCCAATTGCTAGCTTTACTAAGAACTTTTCCTCCACCAGTCTTTTTAATTCCTCTGCGAGTAATTCAACACTCTCATCAGTGGTAGCAGTAACTGCACAAACAAGGATAGAACCAGACTTAAAATAAAGATTTAATGGGTCTTTTTTAGTAACCCTTTTCTTTAAATATTTCTCAGCTTCTTCTATTACTTGCATAGACTGTAAATTTTCTCTTTGATCTGAATGGTAGAAACTACAGACAAAGATACGACGTGGTATGGTAATATCAAACCCAAGAACTTTACCGCGTTTTACAAAATCGGTTGTAATATTTTTTGCTTCTCCATTTAACCACTCTGACAGGTAACGGTTACAGACATTTTCCTTTAATTGTTTTTGTTCAACGGAATATGTATTTTCTAGGATAAGTTCAGTCATACGTTTTATGATTAACGCACTATTTGCAATTTCTTCAAACTTTCCAGTAATGCCAAGTACACCAATAATATATCCCTGTAATTTGAGTGGATAATTGATACCTTGAAGTGCGCCATTAAATTCTCCATCATAGTGTACCATAATTTCGTCAACTTGATTTTCAATAATACGCATAGCCCCTTCATGAAAAAAGCCAATTCGCGGCTTATCAGAACTTGCTATAATAATTCCTTTTTCATTCATAATGTTAATCTTTAATGGTATTACAGAATTAACTTCTCTAACAATATTCGAAGCGATTTGTACGGATAACATCATGCTAAATACTCCTTTCATATTTTTTCGTGCACTGTATTAATTGAATGTTAAGTTTACTATAGGTTGACTTTGTTTCCTAAAATCAACTAGAACTCTATTTAAAAAATCATTTAAATGTGTATAATGAAAGATAGCAAGAAGTGGGAACAGAAATGCTTTATTTCTTTCCTAGTTACTGATTCATGTTAAAACTACCGATTAACATGTGTGAAAATTGTTAAGAAATGAGGGATTTAATGTACCTAAAGGTATCAGAGAATATCATTACATTAAGGCGAAAAAAAGGAATAACTCAGGATGAGTTAGCAGCTTTTTTAGGAGTAACAAAAGCATCCGTATCTAAGTGGGAAACTAAGCAAAGTTATCCCGATATCCTGTTATTACCTCAGATTGCAACCTATTTTAATGTCAGTATTGATGAACTGCTTGGCTATGAACCACAGCTAAGCGAAGAACAGATAAAGAAGTGTTATCAGGATTTAGCTGCAGATTTTGCTAAGTTACCCTTTGATGAGGTAATCGCAAAAAGTAAAATTCTCGTTAAAAAGTATTATTCCTGTTATTCACTATTAACACAGATAGTTATATTATGGTTCAATCATTATATTATTACAAAGGATACGGATAAGCAAACTCTTTTATTAAAAGATTCGATTGAACTTTGTAACCACATACTCGAAGAATGCAATGATGTTAGAATAAGCAGTGAAACTTCTATGATGAAATCCCTTATTAATCTTGCATTGGGAAATGCGAAAGAAGTCATTGAAGAGCTACAACCATTAATCAAGCTAAAACAGTTTATAAATCAAACCGATTTATTACTAATTCAAGCTTATCAAATGATTGGAGATGTTGAAAAATCTGATTTCCATAGTCAGATATCGGTATACACACATTTGTTAAGCTTAGTTGATGATAGTACTGGAATGATTTATTATAGAATGCGGGATTATGATTTTTGTATTACAACCATTCAAAGAATTCAGCAAATCATTGATTTCTATGAATTAGAAAACTTACATCCAAATTCCACACTAAAGTTTTATTATCAAGTTGCAATCTTTTATTGTGCATATAATCAATTAGAAAAAGCACTGCATAAACTTTCACAGTTTGTTCTGGGTAGTATAAAATTTATCGAGAATGGACTAGAGCTTCACGGAGATCATTATTTTACACGAATCGATGAATGGTTTGAAGAATTAACTCTTCAAAATGAAGCTCCAAGAAATGATTTAATAGTCTTAGAAAGTTTAATACCTGCTATAGAACATACTGCTCTATCTGCTCTATTTGATACTAAGGAATACCAAAGTCTAAAAATGAAAATAGAAAGAAAAATTAAAGAAAGAAAAGAAAATAGAAGGGAGCTATGAAGCAAATGCCTTTAACCGATGTTTTACCATTTTTAATACCATTAGTAATTGCAGAACTTATTTTATTATTTATCAGTCTCCGACACATTTTAACACATGAGAATTACAAGAGGGGAAATCGTACCTTATGGATTATAATTGTCATTGTTGGAATGCAGTTTATTGGACCAATTCTTTATTTCTTACTTGGAAAAGAGGATGCATAAGATGGATATATTAACACTGTCACATGTTTCTAAACGTTTTGGCTCAAATAAAGTGATTGATGATTTATCATTTTCAGTACCAGAAAATACTATTTATGGCTTTATTGGTGAAAATGGGGCTGGAAAAACTACGACCATGAAGATGATTCTAGGCTTATATCAAATGGATCAGGGTGTTATACAAGTAAATGGTATGAATGTAACCTATGGCCAGACATATACCAACCGTTTTATCGGATATCTTCCAGATGTTCCAGAATTCTATGGCTATATGACTCCAACTGAGTATTTAAAATTATGCGGAGAGATAACAGGAATACCTGAGAAACCATTAAAAAATAGGATTATAGAATTACTCGACTTAGTTGGACTTGAAAAGGCAAATAAACGAATTCAAGGATTTTCTAGAGGTATGAAACAGCGACTTGGAATTGCACAAGCACTTTTAAATAAACCAAAACTCTTGATTTGTGACGAGCCTACTTCAGCGTTAGACCCAATTGGAAGGAAGGAGATTATTGATATCTTACAGTCGGTAAAAAATCAGACAACAGTTGTTTTTTCTACCCATATTCTTTCTGATGTAGAACGAATTTGCGATGAAATTGGCTTACTTCATAATGGTAAGCTTGCATTACAGGGAAATATGAATGATATTCGTAAATTAAGAAGAAGAGATGGATACGAAATAGAATTCTACCATACAGAAGATGCAAAGAGGTTTTCTGAACTATATACAGGAAGTGAACTCATAAGTCAAACTCAGCTTCTATATAAAGAAAGAGACGAAGAGGATATGTTAAAAGCAATGAAAGCTCTCTATGAGAATAACATCCACCCACAAAAAATTGAGATGCGGGAAGCAACCCTAGAATCTTTATTTATGGAGGTGGTTAAAAAATGAAGCAATTAATTGCATTTACTAAAAAAGAATTCATTGAGTTAATCCGAACTGGCAAACTATATATTTTACTCATTATATTTGTTATCTTTGGTATAATGAATCCAGCAATTGCAAAGCTAACTCCATGGATGTTTGATATGCTTGCAGATACCATGAAAGAGCAGGGTATTATTATAACAAATGTAGCTGTAACAGCAATGACCTCATGGGAACAATATTATAAAAATATGTCCATGGAATTTATTGTACTTGTCATAATGTTCTGTGGTATATTAACCTCAGAATATCAGAAGGGTACTTTAATAAATATGCTGACCAAAGGGCTTCCAAGATGGAAAGTTATCATATCCAAAAGTATCACTTTATTTCTTAGTTGGAGTCTTTGTTATTGGCTAAGCTTTGGAATAACCTATATTTATAATGCATATTTCTGGGATAATAGCATTGCAAATCATATTGCTTTCTCTGCAATGGGTTCATATTTATTTGGTATATGGCTGTTGTCCCTAATCCTGCTATGCTCTGCATTTCTTAATTCAAGCACCGCAGTATTACTTACTACAGGTGTCGTATATACAATAACGTATCTACTTAGTATGGTTCCTAAACTTGGTGATTTTTTACCAACAAAATTAACCTCTGGCTTAGATCTAATGGCTGGAAAAGCTATGCTAAGTGATTATTGTCTTCCTACTGGATTGACGATTTTATTGATTGTTTTAGCTGGAATAGGAACAATAGTTGGATTTAATAGAAAGAGGGTTTAGTTTCTGGTCTCAAAGAATTCAATGGATGGTTTCTTACACATACGAAAAGAGAAAAATATACGATTGTTATAGTAATAGATCTAAAATTGAGATAAAATTATATCTATAGAAAATTATTATAACGTATAAAAATACTAAGGAGATAGTGAATATGATTTCAATTTTATTGGTTGTCATATATGTTGCTTTCATTAGTCTAGGATTGCCAGATTCTATTTTAGGATCGGCATGGCCATCCATGTATCGAGAGCTAAATGTATCATTTTCCAGTGCAGGGCTCATAAGCATGATTATTGCGGGTGGTACAATTGTATCAAGTCTTGCTAGTGATAGAATGATACGAAAGTTTAATACTGGTGTTGTAACAACGATAAGTGTTGCTATGACAGCAGTTGCTTTACTTGGATTCTCTTTCTCTAATTCCTTTTGGCAATTATGTTTGTGGGGGATCCCTTATGGGATTGGTGCAGGAAGTGTGGATGTAGCTCTTAATAATTTTGTAGCTCTTCACTATAAGTCACGCCATATGAGCTGGCTACATTGTTTTTGGGGAATCGGTGCGACTGCAGGCCCTTACATAATGGGACTTTGTTTAACAAATGGTTTGAAATGGAATTCCGGGTATCAGACCATCGGTTTACTTCAAATAATCCTTGTTATCTTTCTACTAATGTCTCTGCCTTTATGGAAAGTAAAGCAAAAAGAGAAGGAAAGCGAAGTTTCTAATACAAAAAGACTTAGTGTAAAAGAAACGGTAAAACTTCCAGGTGCAAAAGCAATCTTAATTGCATTTTTCTCTTATTGTTCACTTGAAGCAACAGCAGGTCTATGGGCAAGTAGTTTTTTGGTTCTTTCTAAAGGGATTAATGCCAAGACTGCTGCCAAATGGGCAGCCCTATTCTACTTAGGTATTACCGTGGGTAGATTTTTGGCCGGCTTTATTACAGATATGTTAGGCAATAAAATGATGGTACGCATCGGACAAGTCATTGCTTTTCTTGGTACAATATTCATGTTATTGCCACTTGGAAACTTAACTGCATTAGTTGGATTAATCCTTGTAGGCCTTGGGTGTGCTCCTATATATCCAAGTTTACTGCACGAAACACCGAATAATTTTGGTACAGACATATCTCAATCCATCATGGGAATGCAGATGGCTTCTGCCTATATTGGTACCACATTAATGTCCCCATTCTTTGGTATAATCGCTGAGAAAATTAGTATACGTTTCTATCCATTTTATTTGATGATGTTTACTATATTAATGTTTGTCATGGTCGAATGGGTAAATAAGATTCATAAAAAGTAATCGTATATGATTTAAAATAATAAAAACACAAGGAGAAAGACAATGAAATTCTGTTGGATAACAATTAATGTAGCAAACATGGAGGAATCGATTAATTTCTATCATGACATTATCGGTCTAAAAGTTGCAGAAAGGTTTATGCTCGGTAATGAGATAGAAATCGCTATGCTAGGAGAAGGTGAAGGTACTAAAGTTGAGTTAATATATAATAAAGATAACACAGCAAAGAGTACTGGAATTTCGATAGGATTTGAGGTTGATTCACTAGAAAAAGCCATGGAGCTAATGCGTGAAAAGAATATACCAATTATAAGAGGTCCAATATCACCAAACTCATCTACCAGTTTTTTCTTTATTAATGATCCAAATGGTGTAGAAATTCAAATTGTTCAACATAGTCATAAGTAGATAAGTACTTTAATGACATCCTTTCATGTTCAAGAAAAGAATATTAAAAGCATGAACAGATGCCGTAAGAGATGATTTTAATCGCTAGTTAAAATCATCTCTTACGGCATCTGAATTTGTTTCATAAAGTATGCTCTGGTTTCATAACGTTTCTTCGCTTTAGCCATATTGTCATTCAATCACAAAAAAACATAATTCACGCAATGTATATTGAAAATATTAAATCACTATTATAATCTATATTTATGAAGTATAAATCATGTCCATGTGATACAAAGAAGATTTATATAAAGTCAATAAGAAAGAAGAGGATAACAAATGAAAAATATCTCAATTTTATTCTTAGTTTGTATATTACTTCTTACCGCCTGTTCTAAGCCAATAAAGGGAGCAGATACTACAAGAGATCTTGACTTTAATCAAAATCAAGACTCAACAGGAGATAAAGAATTAACGACAGAGGATAAAGAACTAATGACAGAGGAAAAAGAATTAACGACAGAAGAGAAGGATTTGACGACAGAAGATAAGATATTAGCGACAGAAGGGAAGGAAGCAACGACAGAAAAGAAAGATTTAACAGCAGAAGTAACTGATTCTACATCGGAACCTTACCTAACTAGGAACATAGAATTCTTATATCACTATGATTGTTGGACATTATATGACAATACCAAAGCAGTGTTTAAATCAAAAGAGGATTATGAAAAGACATTACGCTCATACATTAAGGATATAGAAGAATTATTACATAAAGAAAATTGGTTAGACAATTACGATACAAAATATAAGACACTCTATATAAAACTAAAGATAACCGATAAGCAAATTGGTGCTATAACAGTTCCTGTAGAATACACAAATGATTCACTGATTACTTATTTGACCGTTGGTGATAACTTGTTTCTTAACAACTATAATCCAATTATTCACGAGTTGACACATCTTGTCTCTTATAACCCTATAATAGATAGATTCGGGCTATCCATATCATTAAATGATGGTTTGGCTGAATATGTAAATAAGCAAATTGGTGGGGAAGACACTTACTGTATCAAAAATATTCCTATCCACGATTATTTGACTCAATATTTATCCCAAATTTATCAATTAGATATAAAAGAAGAGAAAGAAAATGATTATATAAATTCACTAGCAACTGATGAAAAGATTTATAAGTACCAAACTTTTTCACAAGAATGGATGTATTTTTTCATGTGTAATGTGTCATTTGTCGATTATGTTATTCAAGAGTATGGAATTGACTACTTTATGAACCTTCATGATTATATTGAAGGTGATGAAAATATAAAAAACCAACAAAAACAAATGAATGAGTTGAAAACAGAATGGATCGAATTTCTTAATTCCTATCAATATCAAATGACATACGACGAAATCAATGCAATAGTAAAAGGGAACTTAGAGTAAAAAGTGCTTAACTTAATTAGGTTCTTTTATTATTCAGTCATCTGTTAATTTTCTGTTAAATTTATATCATAATTTGACTATTTCCATCAATAGATATATAATTGGATTATACAAGTTGATGAAATAAATAGTATACTTGTTAAATAAAATTTGTTCTGGTATATATTCGTAATTGAACTAATATATTTATCAAGAAGATATTGTCCTAAAAAATATATTCAGAACAAGGAAAATGAACTGGAGGATTAAAATATGAATAAGTTATTTAAGTGTAATGTATGTGGATATATCTATGAAGGAGAGAATGCTCCTGAAGTATGTCCAAAATGTGCTCAGGGTGCTGACAAATTTGTTGAATTAAGCAAGGAAGATGCTGACAAGGTATATCGTTCTGATAAGACAAACTCAATTCACATGCAGATTATCCATTTAGCTGAAAAAATCGCTAAATTAAGCCAAGTTGGAATCGAAGATAATCTTGATCCAATGTGTGTAGCTGCTTTCACAAAAGCTAAGGACGAAGCTTGGACAATCAAACAAAGATGTAAAGCAGAGCTTGCTGGACATATGAGCAAGGGTAAATGGTAAGATAGCGATACATCTTCAAAATAACATATAAATAATTAGACACGACATAGATTCTTGCAATTTATGTCGTGTTTTTTAGGCTCTATGTCAAGTTTTGAGGTATGATTATTAAAATTAGTTATAACTCCATAACTAATGTTAACAAAGATGAAACCTTACATAAGATCAAGTTTTAATCTTAAGTTCCTAGTGCAATAAACTATAAACAATAAAAATAAAATATAGTATAATCCGCCATTTGAAAAAACCATTATATAGATTACTATCTATATCAATTCAATATCTAGTTATCTCTTGTCATATATAATCCCTATCTTTATCAAATAAAATAATTCTAATACCTCATTTCTAATGCATCATTAACCCGCATAATGCATAGATATAGTTATATATAACAAATGCAGTTTTGTTAAAAAACATAAATTTATTCTTGACATTATAGATACACATCTATATATTATACATAGACAGTTATCTATATAGGAGGTAGGGCTTTGAACAATTACGAAGAGAATAGTAAATTAATGAAAGCGATAGCTGATCCAAATCGGCTTAAAATACTTGATATCTTATCTTGTGGTGAATTATGCGCATGTGATATTCAAAAGTACTTTGATTTTTCACAACCAACATTATCCCACCATATGAAATCTTTAGTAGATTGTGGCTTAGTTATTGGGCGTAAAGAAGGTACATGGATGAGATATAAAATTGATTTGCAAAGAGCAAATGAAATGATGTACTTTCTCATGGGTATTATAACTCCGAAAAAAGGATGTATCTGTGAAAAATGCAATCATGAAACTTGTGAATGTAACAACTAGTCTTAAGTAATATTTATCATTACACACCTTTGAATAAACGATATAAATAGTTATGAAATAGAAATGAGGTAACTTATATGAGAGAAATTTTTAATCCTAAAAGTATTCCGTTAACTAAATATTTATTTTATACAGGTAAAGGTGGAGTTGGAAAAACTTCAGCTGCTTGTTCAACAGCAGTAGCTCTTGCAGATCAAGGGAAGAATGTTCTGTTAATCAGTACAGATCCAGCATCTAATTTACAAGATGTGTTTGAAACACAATTAGACTCCAAAGGCATTCATATTCCAGCTGTTCCTGGATTAGTTGTTGCAAATTTGGATCCAATCAAAGCTGCTGCTGAATACCGTGAAAGTGTGGTAGCTCCATATAGAGGCTTATTACCTGAGGAAGTGATTACCAATATGGAAGAACAATTGTCAGGTTCTTGTACAGTTGAAATCGCTGCATTTAATGAATTTACGAATTTTATTACGGATAAAAAAGCACAAGAAAAATATGATCATATCATATTCGATACTGCACCTACAGGACACACACTTCGAATGTTACAATTACCTTCTGCATGGTCTGGTTTTATTAGTGAAAGCACACATGGAACTTCTTGTCTTGGTCAATTATCTGGTCTTGAAGAACGAAAAGATATCTATAAATTAGCAGTTGAAACGCTAAGTGACATTACATTAACTACTTTAATTTTAGTTACTCGACCAGATGAAGCACCTTTAAAAGAGGCAACAAGAGCATCGATGGAATTAAAAGAATTAGGAATAAGCAATCAATTATTACTAATTAACGGAGTTTTAGGTTCCTTTGATGACAACGTTTCGAAAAGCCTATTTGAGAAACAAGAAAACGCTTTATCAAAGTTACCAAAAGAATTACAAAGCATCCGAACATACTCTATACCATTAAAAGCATACAATGTGATGGGAATTGATAATATTCGTTCCTTCTTAAGTGAAAATGACTTGTCTTCATTAAAAGTTGATCATCAAACAACTAGTAATCGTAATGGTAATGAACAAAACAATATCTTTACCAATGATTTAGCGAGACTTTCTGATGTAATAGAAGATCTGTATACCTCCGGTAAAAAGGTTATTTTCACAATGGGAAAAGGAGGAGTTGGAAAAACTACAATTGCAGCCGCAATAGCTCTAGGATTAGCCGAAAAAGGATGTAAGGTTCATCTATCCACCACGGATCCAGCTGCACATTTGCAGTACGTTATTAAAGAACAAGAAAATATTACCATGAGTCATATAGACGAACAGGAAGTATTAAAGAGATATCAAGACACTGTTCTTTCAAAAGCCAGAGCGAATAACATTTCAGAAGATGATATTGCCTATATCGAAGAAGATTTACGTTCTCCATGTACACAAGAAATCGCTGTGTTTCGAGAATTTGCAAATATAGTAGAACGTGCTGATAATGAGATTGTGGTTATCGACACAGCACCTACGGGACATACGCTTTTATTATTAGATTCCACAAAGAGTTATCATAAAGAAGTACAAAGAACGATGGGTGATACTCCAGACTCTGTAAAGAAATTACTCCCAAGACTTCGTAACGAAAATGAAACTGCTGTTATGATTGTGACTTTAGCAGAAACTACTCCTGTTTATGAAGCACTAAGACTTGAAGAAGACCTTAATCGTGCAGAAATCCATAGCAAATGGTGGATTATTAATTCCTCCTTGTATGCTACTCAAACAACTAATCCGATCTTAAAAGCGAAAGCAGACCTTGAGTTAGAATGGATTCGTAAAGTAAACGAGCATGCGAGAGGAAATACTGCAGTAATATCATGGACGAGTGATGAATTAAAAGGCGAGAAATTAAAAGAACTATAAAAATATAGGAAAAGATGTACAACGTCCTATTCGTTATATTATGGAGGGAGATTTTATTTATGGAAGATAAAAAGACCCAAGGGATAGGTTTTTTTGAAAAATATTTGACGCTATGGGTTGTCTTATGTATGGTATTTGGTATTTTGATTGGGAGATTCTTACCTGATATTCCTGAATTTTTAGGGAAATTTGAATATGCTAATGTTTCTGTTCCCATTGCTATCTTAATATGGCTTATGATTTATCCTATGATGATGAAAGTTGATTTTAAGAGTATTAAATTTGTAGGAAAGAATCCAAAAGGACTATTTGTCACTTGGATTACAAACTGGATGATTAAACCATTTACTATGTTTGGTATCGCATATTTCTTCTTCTATGTGGTATTTCATCCTTTCATTCCGGTAGACTTAGCAAAAGACTATTTAGCAGGTGCCGTTTTATTAGGTGCTGCGCCATGTACAGCCATGGTTTTTGTATGGAGCCATTTGACCAAAGGGAATGCTGCTTATACCGTTGTCCAAGTAGCAACTAACGACTTAATTATTTTAATAGCTTTTATACCTATCGTGAAATTTTTATTGGGTGTTTCTAACGTATCCGTTCCATGGGACACCTTAATCTTATCTATCGTATTATTTGTTGTAATTCCGCTGGTATGTGGAATATTAACTAGAGCTTATGTTGTGAAAAAGAAGGGTGAAAATTACTTTAAGAATACATTTCTACAGAAGTTTAATCATACCACAATAGTTGGATTGTTACTTACTTTAATAATTATTTTCTCCTTTCAAGGAGATGTGATTCTAAGTAATCCACTCCACATCATATTAATTGCAGTACCATTAATACTACAGACGTTTCTCATCTTTTTTATCGCTTACTTTGCTTCAAAGGTATTAAAGTTACCTCATTCCATAGCTGCACCAGCAGGGATGATTGGTGCATCTAACTTTTTTGAACTGTCAGTAGCCGTTGCGATTGCTATCTTTGGAGCAACTTCACCGGTAGCGTTAGCTACAATCGTAGGTGTTTTAGTTGAAGTTCCTGTTATGCTTCTTCTTGTAAAAATAGCTAATAATACAACGAAATGGTTTGTAAAAGAATTAAAGGAATAGAATGGAGGATAATATAATGAAGAAAATGTTTATTTATGAACCAGCAATGTGCTGTGAAACTGGAATTTGTGGAGTTGGTGTTGACCCAGAATTACTAAGAGTTTCTACCGTAATCAATAACCTAAGAAAATTAGGATATGAAGTACAGAGATATAATTTAACAAGTTCACCAATGGAATTCGTAAAAAATAAAGTGATTAATGAGGCAATAAGAAAAGATGGTAATAAAATACTACCAATAACAGTAGTAGATGATAAGGTTGTGAAGTCTGGAAAATATCCAACAAATGATGAATTTTTCGCGTGGTTAGAAGTAAATGAACAACCTATTCTTGAAGATTCAAACAAAAGTAATGACGATGGTTGCTGTGGAGGCGGTTGTTGTTGCTAATATAGTATGAGATTGCTTACACAAAGGAGAGATTATATAGATGAAAAAATTAAAAGTTGCATTCATATGTGTTCATAATTCATGTAGATCTCAAATGGCTGAAGCGTTGGGTAAACTATTAGCCTCTGACGTATTTGATAGTTATTCAGCCGGTACCGAGCTCAGACCTCAAATAAATCAAGATGCAGTACGTATTATAAAAACTTTACATGGCATTGATATGAATGAAACTCAAAAAAGCAAATTATTAGCTGATATTCCTGAAGTAGATGTCGTAGTAACGATGGGTTGTAATGTGAATTGTCCAAACTTACCTTGCATCCATAGAGAAGACTGGGGGCTTGCCGATCCTTCCGGTAAATCTGATGAAGAATTTATCAAAACTGCAAAAATGATCGAAGAGAAGATTATTGATCTAAAAAATAGGATTCTTGAGGGAAACATTGCATTGTAGAATTGAATTTTAATTTCTATGATTAATAAAAAGAATAAACCTATATAAGGGCTATGCAAGTTGAGTGCATAGCTCTTTTTTTATGCATTTAATTAACTATGCAATTACAAATTAAAAACAGTCTTAACATGGATATGGTTTCTTAAAAATTTTCTTATCTCCATAAAATCTACAAATCTATTCGATATGATAAAAGATAAGTAATAATTGTATAAGGAGGTCAAAAATTATATAGGTTCAAGAATCAGTGATGCAGGTTAGAACACAGTTTGAACATTTGATTAGAAAGGAACTCTAGGATATGAAAACAAGTATCAATGATAAAATTAGAAAAAACAAAGAAACTTTAAAAACTGCAGGATTAGTATTATCCCTAGCGATTTTCCTTCTATGGTTTTTTACTAGTGCTCCATGCCATTAATCTGTAAGTACAGTATGTTGATAAAGTTTTAGAAAAATGACAGGAAGGGAGAATATTTAGTGGAATCAAGTATTAAGGAATCAGTTCTTAAGATAGGGGGTATGTCTTGTGTAAGCTGTGAAAATAGAATTGAAAGAACATTAAACCAAACTACTGGGATAGAAAAAGCAATGGTCAGTTACAGCAATGGAACAGCACAAATATCCTATGACAGTAATATCATAACAATCGACGATATTGTACGAGTAATTGAAGACTTGGACTATGAAATAATAGATGAGTCCGATACACACAAAAACAACACAAGTAATATAAATAAGATTCTAGGATCTATCATCGTTATACTAGGTCTTTATCTCTTTATGAATAGGTTAGGTCTTTTCAATCTTTTTAATTTTTTCCCTCAGGCAGAAGAAGGAATGGGGTATGGAATGCTATTTATCATAGGATTACTCACCTCTGTACACTGTGTTGCAATGTGTGGTGGAATTAATCTCTCACAATGTATTCCGCAAGCTGCCAAACAAAAGGGACAAGATGGAAAATTTACATCACTAAGACCGAGCTTACAATATAATTTAGGGAGAGTACTCTCCTACACAGTAATTGGTGGTATTGTCGGTGCACTTGGCTCAGTGATTAGTTTCTCTGGAAGTTTCAGAGGAGTTATTCAATTAATAGCTGGAGTTTTCATGGTAATCATGGGGCTAAATATGTTAAATATTTTTCCGTGGTTAAGAAAACTTAATCCTCGTATGCCAAAAATATTTGCTAAAAAAATAAGAAAAGAAAAAAACAGTAATAGTCCATTGTATGTAGGTTTACTTAATGGTCTTATGCCATGTGGCCCCTTACAAGCAATGCAGCTTTACGCCCTATCCACAGGTGACCCATTGAAAGGTGCACTTTCCATGTTACTATTTAGTCTTGGTACCGTGCCTCTAATGTTTGGCTTAGGTGCGTTAAGCTCAATACTTAGCCAAAAATTTACGAAGAAAGTGATGTCCGCCGGAGCAATCTTAGTTGTGGTTCTTGGTGTTTCCATGTTTAGCAATGGACTTAGTTTATCAGGATTTGCATTTGCTGCATCACCATTTAGTCAATCTACTAGTAGTAACGTAGCTAAGATACAAGATGGTGTTCAAATCGTAAATACCAACTTAAACTCTGGTCGATATGAACCAATAGCCGTTCAGGCTGGAATACCTGTAAAATGGACAATTACAGCTGAGAGTGGAAGTATTAATGGTTGCAATAATCGAATCTATATTCCTGAGTATGGTATTGAGAAGAGATTTGAATATGGTGAAAATATTATAGAGTTTACCCCTGATAAAGCAGGAACATATAGTTATAGCTGTTGGATGGGAATGATTCGAAGCACAATAACTGTTTTTGAAGAAGGTGAAACAGCTCCACTTCCTGACACACAAATGCAAGAGGAAGATACCGGTTCCTATGATGTATCTGAGCTATATGGAGAAAATAAACTGGAAGAGGAACCAGCAGAATATCAAATACCAGTTGATAATGTTGTAATTGCAACAGTTGAGGGCAATACACAAAAGGTAGAAATATCTTTATCAGAATCTGGATTTAGCCCTGCATTAATTATTATGGAATCTGCCATTGAAACCGAATGGATCATTAATGCTGAAACATTAAAAGAAGGAAACGAAACACTGTTATTTCCACAATATGAATCATTAATCACGCTCAAAGAAGGAGAAAATCACTTATATGTATTACCATTTCTTGATTTTGATTTCTCCACAATTGATTATCAATACTTTGGATATGTTAAAGTTGTAGATGATATCAATGATATTGATATAGAAGCCATAAAAGAAAAAGTGAGCAACTATGAGACCTACAAATGGGATTATAACCAGGTAGGATTAAATGGAAGCGGAGGGGGTGCAAGCTGTCATTAGAATAGATTTTTAAGTTAGTATATTGAATCAAATCAACCATAACTAAAACTGAGAAGATGGAGTTATCAATGAATTATAGATAAAATTACGAGATTAATTAAAAAATTGAATTGTGAGATTGATTAAGAAATTGAATTGTGAGATTGATTAAGAAATTAAATCACGATATTGATTAGGAAGTTAAATAATTGATTACGATATTAAAATTTCAAATTAAATTACGAGATTGATTAAGAGATTAAAACAAGAAATGAACAAAATATGATGTAAAAAAGGGAGAAAATAACTATGTCAAAATCCAAAAAATCCAAAAAATCAAATAAAAAAATAAACAGTACTACCATAGTACTCGTTATCGCTTTATTACTTCTTGTTGGATTTTCTATATATAGTAAATCCAACAATGCAAGTAATAACGAGAAAAAAACTGCATCAAATAAAAATCAAGGTAAAACCGTATTAAATGATAATGGTGATCTCATCATTACCACAAGTGATATCACATCCGACGCAACATTTTATCCAGTAGAGGTAGATGGTACAGAGTTAGAAGTAATTGCAGTAAAAGCCCCAGATGGTACAATCCGTACTGCATTTAATACCTGTCAAATATGTTATAGCTCCGGAAGGGGATATTATGTTCAGCAAAATAATGCGCTTATATGCCAAAATTGTGGTAATCGTTTTCAGACAAGTGATGTAGAGGTTACTAGAGGTGGATGTAACCCTGTACCTATTTTTGATGAAGAGAAGACCGTTACAGAGGAAACGATTGTAATCTCTAAGGAATTCCTTGTTGAATCAAAAGAAATCTTTGCAAATTGGAAAAGTGGATTTTAAAAAGACTTCATCATATGAATTTTTTTCAGCTTATAGAATAAAACCGTTACAGTAAAGTGATGCCTCAAAAGTAATAATAAAAAATCAGAGAGAAGATTGAAGACCGAGGATAATACGTGGTATAATCTCTAAAACCAGATATAAAATCTAGGTCTTAGTAAACTCGAATTAAGATATAAATTTTTAGTAAATTAAAATTAAGGTATAGATTTTTAGAAATTTGAATTAAGATATAGATTTTTAGAAATTTGAATTAAGATATAGTTTATTAGAAATTTGAATCAAGAAGGTTTTAGTAAAAAGAATCCTTAGATAAAGGTGTTATAAGGTACGTGGGAGGTCTAATATGAAGCAAAAAAATATTCTGGTAGTGGATGACGAGCATAAGATTTTAGAGGTGGTTGTTTCATTTTTAGAAAGCCAGAACTATCAAGTATTCCAGGCTGAAAACGGAGAAAAAGCATTGGAAATCTTTGAAAAAGAAAATATTTCTTTGATTTTATTAGACCTAATGCTACCAGATATATCTGGAGAAGAGATATGCAAAAAAATTCGTAAAACTTCCAGAGTTCCGATTATCATGCTTACCGCAAAGGTAGAAGAAAATGATATACTGGAAGGACTTGAAATTGGAGCTGATGATTATATAACAAAACCATTTAGCTTAAAAGAGTTGATAGCACGGGTGAAAGCCGTACTTCGAAGAACAAGCGAAGAACTAGTTCCATTATTTAGCAAGAATTCTTATAATGGTGGAGATCTTATTGTGGATTTTGGAAAAGATCTAGTATTAAAAAATCAGAATCCCGTAAATCTTACCCCAACCGAATTTAATATATTATCAAGCTTAATCAAATATCCTGGAAAGGTTTTTACAAGAGAAGAGTTGATAGAACTTGCTTTTGGAAGTGAATTTGAAGGGTTTGACCGAGCAGTAGACAGCCATATTAAGAATTTAAGGCAAAAGATAGAAGATTATCCTCGTTACCCTAAATATGTGTTAACCATTCATGGAAAAGGTTATAAATTTGGAGGTGAGTAGTGAGATAAGTATCTCACTCGACAAATTTGTGCATCACTAATTTACAGGGTTGTACTAGAATGGAGGTTAGGGTGAAAAAAAAGAGTTTAAAGACTCAGCTTTCGCTAACGATAGCTTTGGTTGTTTTAATAACAGTAGCTCTCATCAGTATTTTGTCAAATATATTTATTAATCATAAATTTAAAAACTATATAGCCAAACAACAAGAGCAAAAGACAGAGGATATTGTTTCAAGTCTTAGCCAGCAATACGATATAAGTACTGACACTTGGAATACAGATTTTATCCATACCATAGGTATGAACGCTTTATATGATGGTTATATAATCAAAGTATATGAAATCGATGGTAGCTCTGTTTGGGATGCAGAATTGCATGATATGACTTTGTGTACTAAGGTTATGGCAGATATATCGGAGCGAATGCAAAAGAAATATCCAAGAATGAATGGAGAATTTACTTCTCAAGATTATTATCTGAATCAAGGATTGAATGCAGTTGGAAAGGTATCTATCAGCTATTATGGTCCTTATTTTCTTAGCGAAAATGATTTCCAGTTTTTAAGTGCGTTAAATACCATCCTAGTCACCATCGGTGCTATTTCATTAGCATTTGCTGTATATATGGGTTTATTAATGGCTAAGAGGATCTCAAGTCCAATTACCAAAACGATGAAAATGGCAAAAGAAATAGCAGAAGGAAATTATGAAATACGTTTTGAAGAACATACCGGAACAATTGAGCTAGATGAGTTAGTATCCTCAATCAATAATTTAGCAAGTACGCTAGAAAAACAAGAAGGAATTCGAAAGCAATTAACTTCGGATGTTTCACATGAACTAAGAACACCACTCACTACAATTGGAACCCATATTGAAGCTATGATAGAAGGTGTCTGGGAACCAACAACTGATCGACTAAAAAGCTGCTATGAAGAAATCACACGTATAACAAATCTCGTTAAAGATCTAGAACAACTAGAAAAAGTTGAAAATGAGAATTTAAAATTAAACATAACTTCAGTTAATATCGCAGAGGTTATTGAAATTATAACTGATAATTTTGAAACAGAAATATATAATAAAAATCTAGATGTTTCAATCATAGGTACCGCTGATTGTATTCTCGTTGATAAAGAGCGAATAAGTCAGGTGATTATAAATCTATTATCTAATGCCATAAAATACACACCCAGATACGGAAAGATAGAGATTTTGATTAAAGACTCCGATTCCGATCTTGTTATTCAGATAAAAGATAATGGAGTTGGTATATCAGAAGAAGAATTGCCTTATATTTTCGAACGATTTTATCGAGCAGATAAGTCTAGAAATAGAAAAACCGGAGGTGCTGGAATCGGATTAGCAATTGTAAAATCCGTAGTCCATGCTCATGGTGGAAAGGTTGAAGTAACAAGTAAAAAAGAGGTTGGAAGCGTTTTTCGAGTAATTTTACCAAGAAGTAACAGGAAAACAATTCATTGTAATTAGCTAGGGAGCTAAATTAAAAGTAATTTGCTAATTTTACAAGAGGTCATGCGTAGCAGTATTATACGTGTGACTTCTTATTTTTTTACCTTTGATTTCTTAACAAATCATTTTATAATAAATAACTCATGAGAGTTTGGCTAATTAGAGTAATAATTAATTTCTGTAATAAATACAAGACATTGATTCACTAATATTACTATGAAGAATTATCTGAAAAACAAATAAACAAAACTATAGATAGCGCATGAAAAAAATATATAAATAGCCTGATTATAAACTTAACTTACCTCAATACCTAGTTAACATAGGTCATGTAGGTAGACCGAAAGGGATTTGTATGGTAGAATAGCCTTTAAGCATTAATTAACTAGAAGGAGAATACAACTATGAGTAAAATTAAATTAGCGCTTCTCGGCTGTGGTTATCTAAATGAAATCGTAGCCAATGCAGTAAAAGATGGCTATCTACCAGAATATGAACTTGTTGCTGTATTAGGTAGGACTTATGAACGTGCGAAAGCATTTGCTGAACATTTTGGCTGTAAGGCATGTTCCGATATCAATGAACTTATGGAAATGAAACCAGATTATATAGCAGAGGCAGCATCTGTTAAAGCAATCAGGGATTATAGTGAAATTATACTTAACGGCGGTTCTAATCTTGTCGTACTTTCCATCGGAGCGTTTGCTGATGGTGAATTTTATGAGCGCGTTAAAAACACAGCTGCACGTAATAAACGACGCGTATATATTGCTAGCGGTGCTGTTGGCGGTTTTGATGTATTACGTACCGCTGCGCTTATGAGCCCAATTACAGCTTCTATTAGCTCACAAAAAGCGCCTGGTTCCCTTTACTACACACCTCTTTATAAGGAGGGATTGTTAGAGATCACAGAACGTGAGCAAGTATTTACAGGGACAACCAAGGAAGCCATCGCTATCCTTCCAACTCATGTAAATGTAGCTGTAGCAACTGCTCTTGCTAGCGCAGGCCCTGAAAATACCATAATGAATATCGATGCGGTACCTGGTTTTAGAGGTGATGAATACAAAATCGAAATTCAAGGTGAAGAAGTAAGAACAGAGCTTAATATCTATTCACGAACCAGTAAGGTAGCAGCTTGGAGTGTAGTGGCAGTTCTGCAAAATGCCGTAGCACCAATTGTGTTTTAAGGAGGGATAATCTATGTTTAATAAATTAGTTGCAATTGAACCAGTTAGCTTAATTCCATCTGCGGAGCAAAAACTTCATGAGTATGCAAAAGAAGTAATCCTTTTTCAAGATATTCCAAAGGACAACCAAGAGATTATTGACCGAATTGGTGATGCTGATGCTGTATTACTTAGCTACACCAGTAGCATTGATAAGGAAGTATTGGATGCCTGTCCGAATATCCGCTATATTGGTATGTGTTGTAGCTTGTATTCCCCAGAAAGCGCCAATGTTGATATTCGTACCGCTAATGCTAAAAATATCACAGTTTACGGAATACGCGATTATGGTGATCAAGGTGTTGTTGAGTATGTCATCAGTGAACTTGTCCGCTACCTACATGGTTTCGGTGGGAAACAGTGGAAAGAACTTCCGATAGAGATCACTGACTTAAAGGTTGGTATCGTAGGTCTTGGTACATCTGGACAGATGATTGCTGTTGCACTTCAGGCTTTAGGCGCAGATTTATACTATTATAGCCGTACCCGAAAACCAGAAGAAGAAGCAAGAGACATTAAATATTTACCATTAAAAGAATTGCTACAGACAGTAGATGTAGTCTGTACCTGTTTAAATAAAAATGTTATCTTATTCCATGAAGAAGAGTTTGAATGTCTTGGTAATGATAAAATCATGTTTAATACCTCAATTGGTCCATCCCATGATGTTGCTGCACTAGCTAAGTGGCTTGAAAGTGGTAATAATGAGTTTTTCTGCGATACAGCTGGCGCATTAGGAGATGCTACTGGTGAACTCTTGAAACATCCTCATGTGAATTGTATGCATGTGTCTACTGGACGAACAAAACAAGCCTTTGATCGTTTAAGTGAAAAGGTATTAAATAATATTGAAACATTTTTAAAGGATAATAACAATTAAAGACTAGATTGTGCCTATCATAGGCGCACAAATATATAAAAAGCCTGCATTAGCGGGCTTTTTATAGTTTAAGTAGACTGTTTAAGAAACTATCCTATTATAGAATAATAAATTATAATAACGCGATAAACAATGATTATCTATTATGATAATTAGCAATATATGGAACCATCATAAGATACACATCGTCTATATTATGAAAACTAAATATCATAGGATGGGAGATGTATCTAGAATGAAGCAAGCAAAGCGAAAATTTAAACAAAAAATTATATCCATAATTTTAATTTTGTTCATTGTATCCATGGGAATGGGTTGCGATGTTAATTCTGTATTAAGTAGTTACTTACAAAAAATTAATGTTTATAACAACGAAAATGTTGTATCAAGTGTATTATATAGGGATTTACTTAATACAGATACAAAAATAAATGAAAAAATTGCAAATGTTGGTACCTATAAGAAACTACTCTCCATTCTTAACTCCATGAATGTTATCAGAAGTAATGATTATTCATGGAAAACAGACAGAGTAGAAGAAGAAGTAGTAACAGAAGGTAGCACAAATGATAAGGTAGATAATAACACTGGATATTCACAAACTAATGTTCAGGTATCAGGTGTTGACGAAGCAGATATTATAAAAAATGATGGTAAGTATCTTTATTATTTAAATAATGGATTACTTAGTATCTTTGATACTTCCAAAGAACAACCTATTTTAGTAAGTAAAACGCAGATCAACAATAATAACAATATGCTATATGATATGTATATTTGCGGTGATATCCTAGTTTTATGTGGATGGAAATATGAAGTATTTCATAACAGATTGGATACTTCAAAATCCTATGCTAATTATAGTGCCATAAGAGAATCCAATGATTCAAATTCTTTGAACCCGTTTACTGTGTTTGCAATATATGATATTAGTAACAGGAACGTCCCTAATTTAAAACGTATGGTTGAAATTGAAGGGGAGGAAGTGTCAACAAGATTAATAGGAAATAATTTATATTTTATAACCAATAAGCAAATTTCCTATATTTCAGGTTATGACATAAATGATTATGAAATACTTCCTATGTACAAAGACACAGCAGCTTCCACGGAAATGAAAGTAATACAACCTGATGATATTTCTTATTTTCCTGGTAGCAAAGAAACACAATATCTATTAATTGGCACCTTTGATATCACAAAAGATGATGTGGTAAGCCCTCAGGCATATCTTGGTTCAGGTTCTAGTATCTATATGAATACAAATTCGCTATATATTAGTAAAGAGATAAACCAACTTCAAGTAATAGACGATTCATTCTCCAGCAAACCGATGGATTACTCCATATCAACTGAAATTTATCGGTTCGCAATCAATGGCATGAATATAGAATTTGCTGGTATAGCTAAAGTAGATGGAAGACTGATCAATCAGTATTCCATGGATGAATACAATGGAATTTTAAGGGTTGCTTCCGGAAGTTATTCCGATGGTAACGGTATCACGACAGTTGATATCAGTACCATGAATCCAATTGCTTCCATTACAGGTCTTGCTGTGAATGAAAGGATCTATTCCGTCCGTTTTATGGGGAATGTCGGATATATGGTAACATATCGCAACGTTGACCCGCTATTCGTGTTTGACCTTTCAAATCCTGAAAACCCTTTAAAAACAGGAGAATTAAAAATACCTGGTTTTAGCCAATATTTACATCCAGTGGGTAACCAATATTTAGTGGGATTTGGAAGAAATACACAAGAACAGTTTTATACAGATAATAACGGAGAAAAAGTTGCTACAGACGAAGTAATTGATTTGGGATTTAAATTAAGTTTGTTCGACGTGAGTGATTTGTATAACCCAAAAGAAGTCTTTGTAAAAAACTATGCGGAAGGTTCATACAGTCCAGTAAGTTATGACCCACACAGTGTTATGGTTGATGCAAAAAATAATATATTTGCATTTCCATTATCTGACATGGCTTGGACCGATAAAAGAACAACTGGAACAGTCATAAAGGTTACTGATTCTTCAGGTTTAACAACACTTGCTGATATTGATGAATTCATTCTTAATATTGAGAATGCTCGTTTTAGCTATACAAATGATAAATTATATTTTTTAACAGATAGTAGTATAGCTGTATTTAGCTACCCAGAGTGTAAACTTATCATTACTATCCCTTATTAAATTATATCGTATTTAAATAAGTATACAAAAAGCCCGCAATAGCGGGCTTTTTAGTCTGAAAATGATGTTGCAAGTACTCGCCCAGTCTTACCAGTATAATAATTAAAGAAGGTAATAAGGAAAGTCTGTTGAAAAAGATCGAATTATAAAGTATACTCTTACCATATATTAGTAACATACTAAGGGAGGCTAACAAATGAGAAGTAAAAGGTTTCTTTCATTCTTATTAGCATTCACTATCGCTATTGTGAATCTAATACCAGTGAATTTCGCACAGGGGGCATCAAAAAAAACTAAGAACTACTTAATCTTGGTAGAACAAACAGCAGGACATTGGGTGGCTTATGATAATCTAGTACGGCTTACGCCGGACGGTAACTTAATGGTTCCTGCAGAACTACTTGCTATGGCATTAGGTTATCTATATCAAGAAAATACAACGAGTGTTGAGACAGTTACAATATCCAAGACTACATCAGTAAAAAATACATATACCATTGGTAAGAAAGATTATACCTATCAAAATGGGAAATCCAAAATTGTAAAGAAAACAGCGTCGGTTGCTGCAACAAAATATAACGACCTTTTTTATTGCCATCTGAGTACTTTGATGACATTAAGTCATGTGTCATATTTTAGTGGTGATTCTATAGCAAAGTATAAAGAATATGGAGATGTGGATGGGGTATATTGTTTTAGTAATGTAAAGAAGGCTTCAAGCGTTCCTAATTATAATAAAGTATATACACCATATTCCCAGCTTTGGTATAAAACATTTGTTAATCTGAATAAGAAGGAATTAGATCAAACCACACTTTACGGGGTGACATTCTATACAAGAGATCACTTTTTACAAAGTTATGAGATTGGAAGGGATATGAATGATAATCCTTCTGTGTTAAACAAAGCAATGGATGAGAAGGCAATGGAATATACCAAAGCTTATCGAGACGCCAATAAAATCACTACGGACGCTTGGTGGGATCGATTGGATGTTAGTACCGATGGTAAATTCAGCTATACCAAGCATACCTTCCCAATGCTTAAAGCGGATCCTATTAAAATAAATAACACAGAGTATTGGAAAATTGAAGTCTTTGTTAATCTAACAGACAAGGAACAAGACTTGAATACTTTAAAAGCTTTGTGTTACTTTATATCAAGTACACCAGAAACCCTATACAATGTAATAACTTATGATCTATTTACAAGACCGGTTGTGCCTGGAATTCCAGGAATCAAGCACAATAGTCAATATTATTGGACTGATTTGAAACGACAAAACTGGATTGGTGTCATTGGTCGTCAATTTGGAGATTTTGTGATTAGTGTAGCGGAAGTCTTTGATACAAGCTCTGGAGTTACATATGATCCGACGAGATATAGTAGCATCGTATATTATGTGAAGCAGGCCAGTGAATAGGGGAGGGGTGATAAGATGAATAGAGTGAAAGTGCTTCGATATATAGTGATTATGTATGCCATAGGAATGCTTTGGTGTCTACCATCAACAAAACCTATCTTGGCAAATGCCGCAGAGGATAGTGGGCGAATCAAAGAAATGTTGCATGAACATGCAAATGCTGACAAGGTAGATGAGATATTGCATCTTGATGTAGGAACTAACGTAAATTGGGACTTATATATAGTTCCACGCTACCGCTGGATTAAAGAGTTTGATGGTACTTATCTAAGTACGATACAATCAGAAAGTTGGGATTTTGATAGATTAAATCCATGGTTACCAAAAGAAAGAGAAGGATATAAATTAAAGGTGACTGCAGCAGATACATCTATTATAAAGGTAACATCATATGGGTATTCTAGCTATGAAGTAAAAGGATTGAAGGAAGGTGAAACAGTTCTTCGCTTCTACGAAACTTATAAAGATGTAACACAATATCTTGGGTCGCGAAGAGTATGCGTTGGAACACCAGACATGACAGAAGACCTGGTTACTATTTTTGTCGGTTCCGATATAAGTTTACCTGAATCTTGGCAAAGTTCTTATTTTTATTATGATGCAACAGATTTTAAGGATGAAAATGATAAAAATCCGATTCCAGAGAATAAAGCATTGTTTAAGAAAATAAAGATAAGTAAGGATTATAGTAATTATGTGGCTACAAAACCCGGAGAAACAAAAGCTTCGATCATTATCAAAAATAAGAAAAAGGTTTTTCGTGTAAAAATTATAGAACCCACTATTTCTAAAAATGCGAAGCTTGAATATCAGTTATATGCTGGAAATACTCTAAATATTTGGGAATATTTTTCTTTGTTTGATTCTTATTTGGATAAAAACTTAATAAAATTTGTTAGTGATAACCCAAAGGTCGTGAAGGTACATCAGAATGAAGAATATAATTATAGTCAATATCTAACAACAGAGCAGCCAGGTACCACCGATGTAAAGATATATTATAAAAATGGTTCGACCTCAAAATATATAGGGAAGATAACAATTAAAGTATTACCTACGACCAATAGTTATATTACGATTACCGATAAAATCGATGAGATAGAAATCGATGAAAGCTATCAATGTAAAGTACAGATCACTGGAGTTTATATAAAACCAATATGGAAGGTATCAGATTCTAGTATTGCCTCAATTGATCAAAATACAGGACTGTTAACTGGAAAACGTGAAGGAACGGTTACAGTATCCGTATCAGCAGGTATGTTTAGTAAGAGTTTTTCCGTGAAAGTACTTGGTTATGTTACGATTACCGATATGCCCGATGTGATGAGAGTCCATGAAAGCTATCAATGTAAAGTTGAAATTAATAGAGTTAATATAAAACCAATATGGAAGGTGTCAGATTCTAGTATCGCCTCGATTGATCAAGATACAGGACTATTAACTGCAAAAAGTGAAGGTACGGTAACGGTATCTGTAACAGCAGGTGTATGTAGTAAGAGTTTTACCGTGAAAGTACTTGGGCTTAAAAAGATAAGAATATATGGATTAACGGATATGGACATCAAGAATCCTGATGGTTATTATGAAGTAGACATATTTGATGAAGTTGTGGTATGGAGTCTTTCTGACCCTAGTATGGCAACATTAGAAAGTGATAGTTATTCGGTAAGGCTTAATCCTTTGAAACAAGGAAAAGTAATATTATATGTAGATACAATTAGTGGACATGGCGAGATCACTATTACGATTGGAGAATTTTATGATTAGAGGTAAAGTATTATTAAGTAATGAAAACACTCTTATTTAATAATATAGAAAAGAGAGCAGTGTGTGAGGTGACCTCCAATAAGTTGGATTTTTAGTTCTAACTTATTGGGGGCAGCTCAGTGCCTGCTCCCTTTTCTTTTACCATTATGTCTCAATCCCTTATACCTGCTTATTATCTATATATCCTGTAACATTTTCAGACTAAACATATTGATTACTGGATGCATTAAATGAGTCTAATATGAATTAACTAATTCTTCAATCTACTTGAATAAGTAATAGTGATGCGGTTATAATATTTTCAACACAGTTGAATATCTATTCAACTATAGTGAAAAGAAGATGGTGATAATATGAAAATACCTGAAATTAACTGTGATTGTGAAGTCATACATGCTAATATTGTTGAATCCGTCCGACAAGCTATGCCAAAAGAAGATGAGTTATATGATTTAGCAGATTTCTTTAAAGTATTAGGAGACAGCACACGAGCAAGGATTATTAGTGCCTTAGATGTGAATGAGATGTGTGTGTGTGATTTGGCTGTTTTATTAAATATGACGAAATCAGCCATATCGCATCAATTAAGATCATTAAAAGAAGCTAATTTGGTCAAATTTAGGAAAGAAGGGAAAGTTGTATTCTATTCCTTAACGGATGATCATGTGAAGGATATCTTTGAAAAAGGCTTAGAACATATTAGAGAAAAGTTATATTAGCAAGACAAAGGAGATAATTATGGCATTACAGGATAAGTTAAATTTTGAGTCATTAGAAAACAATATTATAGATGTAATTAAAGAAGAACAGATAAAATTAGGTTATAGAAAAGAAACCATTCGATTATATTATCCAATGGAATCTATTAATAATTTATTGGGTGCAGATCTATCCGTAGATGAGCTTTCTAAAGTTTTAGATGAATTTTGTATCTATGTAAAAGAACATTTTGGAGAGCTAGTACATTCACATAACAATACCCGTTTTTGTTTTGTAATTCCTCCCAAAGGCGTCACTTATGTTCATGAAGAGATTAAAGACCGCAATTTTTTGCAAGAATTTATCGAGACTATAAGCAGACATCACATAAGCATTGAAGATATTTTATTGGTATTTCAACGATATTCTGATAATGTCATATGTGAAAAAATGAGCAATGGGGAATTTGATTATTTAATTTATTTTGAACAAGGAATTCCGGATGCATATCGTTATTGCATTAAATTTGAAGATTGCCATGCTATCTATCATAGATTTACTTATGCTGATTACGTTAACTTTGATTTTTAATTTAGGATAGTAATTTCTTTTTAAAGTAATATGAATTAGATAACAACTAAAACCACTGGATTATCCAGTGGTTTTAGTTGTTTCGTTTCACACAATTAGGCTGTCTATACTAATATAATAAAATAAAATAATACCTATATTTTTTTAGCAACCATAATAAAGGAAAGTGGATAGCCCTTCCCATTATAAACATTTGTCATACCAACATCATAATTATACTCATTTAGTTTTGCTATGATCATACCAGAACTGATTGTTGAATTGATGATTTCTGATAATGTATGAGAGAAACTAGTAAATGTTTTAGACTCGTATTCAGGAGTAATATAACCCATACCATTATTTTCAATCCAAGGCTCATTTCTGAAATAAGAATATGTAACTTGATTGAGATTATTTTTATCAAATGCATCTTCACCAGGCATTGGAAGCATGTTCATAAACGGATGAAAATCATTGATTAACATAATACCATTTTGTTTTAAACATCTCGAAACCTTTTCAAAAAGCAATTCAAGATTTTCAAACCATGTGATAGCACCAATCGTAAAGAATATAAAATCAAATTTGTCATAATATTTTTCATCAATTTCTAGAATATCACATGCAATAAAATTACAGTTATTCACACCTATTTTCAATACAGTTTCTTTCGCCTGCCCGATAATATTCTCTGCTATGTCAAAACCAACAGCATTCGCAGGATTCAATTGCATGAGAGAGAGTAACTCCCGACCATTATTACAACAAAATTGAGCAATTGTTTTTCCTTCCAAATCCAATTTCTTTAATTCAGTAATTGTATCATCATTTAAAAATGGAAGTGTCTTAGCCTTTAGAATTTCGTGATTCTCATCTCCCCATTTTTCCCTTCTATGTTCAAACGCTTCTTCCCATGCTAATTTATTATTTTTAATATAATCCATTCTATTCTCCTTTTAAGAGCTACCTAAGGAATGTCCTCCATATATATTTCATTGTGTTTCGTTTCATAAAAACGTCCTCCTTTCCTAGTAATAGTTAATATAATTCCATGTAGGTACTATGTATAAGGTTTCATTTTTTATTATATAGTAAATCTATTCGGTTTAAAAGGAGATATTATGATTTTCCACTATCTACAGTTACTCGTGATTTATATAGCAAACCAAAATATCTGAAAATTTGCTATTTTACTTGTTATTTAATTACATATAATGTAAAATCAGATTATTGGTAAATTCTTACATAGTTGATAAAACCAGTAGTAACGGAAATTATACCGGTGCTGTTTTGCTGTTTTTGCATCAATATCAGTTTTAGGTAATGAATGCTTTTTAAGTGCTTATAAAAGTCATACGATAAATACATTAACTGATAATCTATGTCAATAAATTAAGCAACCTAAACAAAAATACATAACGATAGAAAATAACTATTTTAATATGAATTAAGAGGGAGTACCTAAATGATGAAATATAAATATAGTTGCATATTGATATTTTTAATGTGTATCCTGATAGGGTGCTCTGATTATAAAACTACGGAAGAATTGAATCCAGATGATTTACAATACATAAATAATCATTATTCCATGACAGATAGTGCATTCATAAGTTCTATGGATGGAATACATTACAAAGATTTTATGAATGGTACTAGAATCTATGCCTGTAGTCAACTTGACTGTACACATATGTCAAACAGCGGTTGTATGGCATATCCTGATGTAAAAAAGAATGAAGGACTCTTTAGTTTTCCATTTATCTACAATACCAAACTATATTATTTTGATACAAGAAGTGATAATAATATTTTACTAATAAGATCTCAGCTAGACGGAAGTAATAAAGAAGCTTTAGGCGAACAGAAATTATCTTCACTTGAAGGCAATGAAGTATTACGGGTTGGAAGTAAGCTATATTACTGGGGAAATTGGAAAGAAACAGATTTCACAGAGAATGGTTATGTGGATTTACTTTCAGTAGATTATGAAATCTTTGAAGCAGATTTAGAAACTGGTAAGATAAGACAGCTAACTTCATTTGGTACATATTATAATTATAATGTGAATAGCTTAATATATTCGGATGGCTGTTTATATTTCAGTTTTAAAGTTCAAAAGAGAAGCTGGACGGATACACCATATGCGAATCCAGAAGATAGATTGGATGTGGTATTAAATAGCTCTCCTGAAGAAGTTATTAAGCTGATAGATATGCAATCTATGATTGGACGCATTCACATAAGTACAGGAGATCAAATAATAAACCAGGTAGATTTTTATCATAATATAGTTGCAGTTACAAAAGATAGAATATTCATTCAAACAGAAGATGAGTTACTATCCTATGATAAAAATTGGGAGAATGAAACTATCGAATATGTTACCGATAAAGAAAAAGAAGATTCAGGATTCATAGTACATGTACTTGATGACCAAATAGTTTTAAAAGCTTGGGATGGATTTGAGAAACCAAGGAAGTATTTTATATGGGATAGTGCTAAGAATAAATTAGTGGATTTGGAATTTGTTTTGGATTATGGTATTTCATTTATTGATTATAGTAAAAATAAGTTGTTGATTGCTAAAACACCGTTAAAAGCATCATCAAGGAGTGATGAATGGAGTTATGTTTTAGCAGATAAAGAAAAATTTTTAAAGGGGGAACTTCAATATACAGATGTAGAGGTGAATATAAATGACTAAAATAAAGAAAAGCAGAGTATTGATAATATTATTAATTACAATAATATTATTTGGATGTAGCAAAGAGCATCAGAATAAACAACCGGACAAGCTTGAGGGGAATAAAGAGACTAATAGTTCATTAGTAGAAAATTTAGCTGAAATAGAAAATCCTATTACTATGGAAGACCTGAACGATACCTATCCGGATAAAGAAATATTATTATGGGTATACAATGATTTTTTGACAATATCACCTTCTCAAAATAATGCTATTAACGTTGCCTTAGTGAATAAAGGATATGATTTTGTGATTTTATTTCAGCAGATTAAGGAAGACATGTATGAAATTACAATTAACAATATGATATTAGATGGCAATGCTCCAGATATTATATGCGCAGGCATAGGAGAAGCTGGGAAATTACAGGGGACCTATCGTGCTATTAAAAATGATTGGTTTCAAACTCTAAGTACTTATCTGGATAGTGAAGAAGGTAAAGTTTTGAAGACATCTTACCCTGCAAATATGTGGAAGTCCTTTGAGGTTAACGGTAGCATCTACGGAGTAAATGGAATGCTACCAATTGTTACAGATTACGTTTACTATGTTAATAAGGATATTGCTAATAAATACGATATCTCCTTAGATAAGCTAAAAGGATTAAAACCGACGGAACTTGGTGAAATGCTCGAAAAAGTCTATCAAGGTGAGAGCGCAGAAGAGTTCACTACATATGTATATGATGATAACAATTATAAGGGGAATTATTCCACATTCTTTGATCCCTATAATAATACCTGCGATCCAGTTGTAATTGATAATCGCTTAAATAGTCCGAAAGCAGTTAATATATTTACCGAACAAGATCAAATTGATTATTTTATTACTATGGCTGAATATAAAGAGAAGGGATATCTGCCTGCAGAGAATGAGATAAGTAATAAAAAGGATAAACAGGATAAGGAAAGTATGGCTAATTTTTTTATAATGCAGGGCAACGATAATCTCTTTGGTGATAGAGGCAGAACTGAAATAATAAACATAAAAAATAAATATCCTATGGCTGGAGATATTGAGATTGTGACCTATGCAGCTGGGAATATTTCAAAACAAGGGAACTCCATTACCGGCATTTGCAGACATTCAGAGAAGAAAGATATGGCATTTCTAGCATTGTGTGCAGTATTTTCAGATACAGAAATATCAGATTTATTTTTATATGGCATTGAAGGAGTTGATTATACATTAAAGGAAGGAAAAGCAATTCCATTGGGATATAATTCATTTCATTGGTATATTAGTTTATACTTTGGAAACCCATTTATTTCAACACCAACCTTGAATGAACCAATGAATAAGAAAGAGATTGCCTTTAATAAAATTGATAGAATGAATGCACCTGACAATTTAGGTATATATATGGAACTTGTTGATATATCGGAGGATATGAAGCGAATTAATAATATAGTAGGGGAATATAACGGACTATTTTACGGTGAAATTCGTGATGTAGAAACTGCAATCAATGAGTTGAATCAAAAATTGGAGGAAGCTAATATTCAGCATGTAATTGATGAAATTAATAAGCGTCTAATACAGCAATAATAATCTATGTTTGAAATGTCGTTATAAGGGGGCATATAGTTGCTTAGAAGAAATATAGTTATCCTACTAAAAAATAGAAAGTTTATGTTAATTGTACTTTTACTTTTTTTTATCAATGGGGTTTTAATATATAAATCAACCATTGATGAACATCATAATGTAGACGCTTATGGAAAAATTATAGAGTGGCTTAGCACAGTGGAAGATCCAGTAAATACTTGTGAGAAACATATATCTGAGATATTTGTAGATTATGGTAAATTACGTTTTACTAATTCTTCTTATGAGGAGTATAAATTGGTATGTGATGTGCGGGAATATATCATGGGCATTGAGGGTTATAAAAATACATTACATAATTTAATCCAGAATATTCAAAGCAGAGCCTTATTTTCATTATTGGAGCAAACGGAAAGCAAGAGCAGTGAAAGCCATACAATAGAGACTTATCAAGCTCTGTTAGATGTGAAACCTGTTATGGGTAATTATTTCGCTATCGAAAAATTTATGTCAATTGGATTTACTGACGCAATTATGGTTCTCATTATATTAACAGCTTGTACTTTTCTTATAATTGAAGAGAGAGAACGTGGCATGTATCTGCTAATTAAGACTGTAAAAAGAGGGTGCATTCCCTATTTTCTCTGGAAAACTGGAGCATTACTCGTTATTACGATGATAGGTAGTATATTACTTTATTTACAATCATTTGTAATTTATCTTAGTATGTATGGCTGTGATAATCTTTATGCACCTATTCAGTCAATACCGGATTATCTACTAAGTCCTTTTCCTATCAGCATTTTAAGCTACCTAATTCTATTTTCTATAGTTAAGGTAGGTGTTCTTGCTGCTATTACTGTATTTATTATTTTTACATGTGTATTACCTGTGAAAGCGTCTGTGGTTTATATGCTTAACAGCCTTATGATAGTAATCTCTGCATTGATGTATCTGGGGATTGACAGAAGTTCAAAGTATGTGATTTTAAAGTATACGAACTATTTTTCTTTGTTAGATGTAAAGAATTATACCAAACGCCTAAATTATTTTCCGTTTGCAAACAATAATATCCGTATTTTCTGGTTTAGCCTTGTTATGATCATTACTTTCATAGTAATAATGGTACTATTAGGGATGACTGCGTACCTTTCATATAAAAAAACAAGGGCCTTGCGTCTACGACATAGAAAACGAATGCCATTGTTTGGTTTTCATGTTTTACCAAATGAACTCACTCGTTTTATGATTTTACAGGGTGGTGCTTTTTTACTGGCGGGATATGTATTGTCAGTAATATATATTCATGATTTTAATGAAAATAAAAATGATACCAATCGATATTTTAAGAGCTATGTTACTCTGCTAAATAATATGGATAAAGAAGAAGCTGTTAAATGGGTCGATTATAAGCTAATGGAATTAAATGATTTAGAAACGAAAACTGCTAGATTAAGTTTATTATATGCGGAAGGAAGTATAGCAGAAACCTCATATGAACAGAGTATGAAATTAATTCAAGATCAATTAAGCATAAAGCCTTTAATCGAGAAATTAAAAAGTCAATCACAATATATCGCTGATTTGCGAGAGAGACGTGGGATAGATTGTGATTATATCTACGAACCTTTATACAATAATATGTTTGGTATTGAGGGGCAATCGAACCGATATATGAATGGTATTGTGCTTGCTCTGTTTTCCGTGTGCTTAATCATTCCTGTATTTGCTTATGATAATCAATACAAGATGGAACGCCTTCTCCTGGTAACAAAAAGAGGTACCAATAAGCTGGTTAATAGTAGAGTATACCTCCTATTAATGCTTGAAACTGTTCTAGTAGTTATTATGAAGACAGGCTGGTTTCTATCCTTAGCTGCCAGATATTCCATAATGGGTTTATCAAGTAAGATACAAAGCCTTACCTTATTTAAAGCATTCCCATTTTCTATTAGCATTGGTAGTTTTCTAATACTTCAGTTTGTTGTTGATATTATTCTGATTCAATTCATAAGTTTGTTTATGATTGCTATATCCATGAGGGGAAAAGAAGTTGTTCAATCTCTTTTATACGGAATACTTTGCTGTGTATGTCCAGTCGTTCTAGCGCTTTTGGGCTTCATGCCAGCCATGAGCTATTGGATGACACCCTTTATTGTTCCTAACATTCTATTCATTGATGCGAATTTAAGCGTGTATATAAAATTGATATTAATGATGTTTGGAATACTTGTTCTTTATATGAAATCAGGATACCTATGGAGGGGGAAAAATGGAATTAAGAATCGAAAACATTAGTAAATCATACTATAAAAACATAGGTATATGGAATAGAGTAATAAAGGAAAGTGAAAATAGAAGAAATGCAATGGAAACAAAAAAGGCCCTGAAGGAAACTAGTTTTACTATCACGGAAGGTATCTATGGCTTAATGGGGCCAAACGGTGCAGGTAAAACAACATTAATGAATATAATTGTTGGAAATCTAAAATCTGATACAGGAACTATCTATCTGAACGAACAAGATGTTGGAAAGATGGGATCGAAGTTTAGGGAACGTATCGGATATATGCCGCAGCAGCAATGGATGTATGAAAATATGTCCTGTATGCAGTTTTTAATCTATATGGGAACTTTAAAAGCTATGTCAGGAAAGCATGCGAAGGATCGGATAGAAGAAGTATTGGAGCTTGTGAATTTAAAATCAGAAAAATATAAAAAGATAGGTTCGCTTTCTGGTGGTATGAAGCAGCGTCTACTAATAGCACAAGCTATTTTAAATGATCCTGATATTCTTATATTGGATGAACCCACTGCAGGTGTTGATCCAAATGAGAGAATAAGAATCCGCAATCTTATTTCAGAGATAAGTTTTAACAAAATTGTGATTATAGCTACCCATGTCGTATCAGATATTGAGTTTATAGCAAATGAATTTATTCTTTTAAAGGAAGGTCATTTATTACATAAAGAGCCATATCACAAATTAGTAAATCTTATGGATGGTAAAGTAATGGAATGTTTGGTTGATGTGAGGGATATTGAGCTATTTACTAATTCTCACAAGATTGTATCGCTGATGAAAGAGAAGGAAGCAGTCAGAGTAAGAATTATATCGGATAAG
>JAEWHR010000063.1 GCA_023387655.1 Bacillota bacterium | reverse complement strand
AAGTGGACATATTAAGAAAAAGTATTATAATAATTCTTAATAAGATGTCCGGAAAAAGAAAAAATAAGTGATACAGCAAGTAGTAATAGTATAATCTGTAATATATTATGAAGGTACTAGTTACATATTTGTATTCACAATTTAAAAAAAAGCACACCGGCACTGAGCCTTGGTGTGCTTTTTTAGTTCATGATAAAGAAAAGTTCGTGAAGCGTGCTTTTTCTTATTGATGTTAGAAATAGATCATCTCTTTGATGTTATGAATGATTTATTTCGTCCAATGAATGGAGGTATCTATGAATGAAACGATAGCAAAATTACAGCAAATGCTGAGTTTAGAACAGTTTCCACGTGCTTCTACTTATGATATTGAATGGGTGAGCGAAAATGAAATGGGGCCTAACGCCATGTGGTTAACTGAGTTTCTTTCTGAAAAGATGCATTTTAGGAAAGGAATGAAAGTTCTTGATTTAGGGTGTGGAAAAGGATTGAGTTCGGTGTTCTTAGCAAAAGAATTTGGAGTGTCTGTATATGCTACGGATCTATGGATTCATGCCACTGATAATTTCCTTCGTGTAAAAGAGATGGAAGTGGAAGATTTGGTAACTCCAATCCATGCAGATGCAATGAAACTTCCATTTGCGAGAGGATTTTTTGATGCTATTGTAAGTTTGGATGCTTACCATTACTTTGGAACAAATGAAATGTATTTGGAAGAAATCCTATCCTATTTAAAACCGCAAGGTCAGATAGGTATTGTGGTTCCGTCGGTACTAAATGAATTTCATGATGAGATTCCAGAGAGAATAAAGCCTTATTGGGAACCTTATTTATTCACGCACCATACACCGGAATGGTGGCGTAAATTATGGGAACATTCTGAACAGTTAAAAGTTGATGTAGCAGATACGATGCCACATGGGTATGAAAATTGGCTATTATGGGATAAGACTTTAAAAGATGCTGGAATGTTAAGAAGGAGTGGAGATGTTGAGATGCTCCTTGCAGATGCAGGAAACTTTACTTTTTGTAGAGTGGTTGGAACAAAATATTAATCGATAAGATAAAAGAGAGTTACTCGATTATATTTTAAATTATCATAAAAATAACATGAAAAAACACTTTAAAAAGCACATTAAGAAACACTTAAAAAAAGCACATTAAAAGCGCATTAAAAATAACTGTAAAAAATAACCCGGTAGGATAGACACTCTATTAATAAGTGTGTATCCCACCGGGCTATTTTATGTTAACTAACATTTTTAATAAATAATAGGATTAGGATGTTAAATTGCCAAGTGTAGTTTTTCGAGAAGCCACTTTATTTGAGTTATTATTCCCAACGGAAATATCGTATCGAAATGGTAATGCAAATAATAGCTAGAAAAATTAAAAATATAAGAGGAAATAGAACATGATCAACTGTTATACAAAGTGATGCAGCTTTTAATAGCTTGATACCTTGGGTTAATGGCATGATATCAGCTATTTTTTGTAAACCAACTGGCATAACTTCATAAGGTAGCGTTGCTCCTGAAAAGATTAACATAGGGAAGTACAAGAGGCTGGCAATAATACTAGCAATCTTTGTATTTGGTGAAATTCCTCCGACCATCATACCAATGCTAAAAATACTGATTAGCACCAATAAATATCCCCAAAAGAATTCACCCCAAGAACCATTCATACGGTAACCAAAAAAGATGGCAGCTGTTATATAAGTTGTTAGGAAAGAGACAACAGAATAAAGAGTATAAATCACTACTTGAACTAGTAAAATCATGATTGGACTAATAGGGGTTACCTGGAAACGTTTCAATATTTTTTTATTTTGGTAATCGGAAACAACCAAAGGGAGTCCCATGACTCCACCTGCGCATATCGATATGGATGGCATTGCTGCAAAAGATTGTGCAAAGAAAGAATAGCTAGCACCTTCAAAGGCAGGTTTTTCTCCATATAAAATTCCTAGAATTATCGTGATAACAAGAGGCATACAGATGGCGAAGATAACCATATCCATTCCTCGTAAGGATAATCTAAGTTCTGTCTTTAACATTGTTTTAAATGTTTTCATTATAAAATTCCTCCTCTGAATACCAAAGATATGCTTCTTCCAGGTTTTGATGGGGGCTTGATGCAATTGCTTCTTCTACTGTTCCATAAAACACCGTGTTTCCTTTTTTTAATATGCAGATTTTATCACAAAGGATGGAAACTTCCTCCATAGAGTGGGAAGTTAGGAAGATGGTAAGTCCCTTCGTTTTTAATTCCATAAGGTATTTCCATACATCTCGTTTCGCTTTGGTGTCAAGACCAGTTGTTAATTCGTCAAGAAATACTACCTCTGGATTAGGAATGAGAGCAAGGATCACGAATAATCGTTGCTTCTGTCCACCAGAAAGTTCGCTAATCATATTTTTGAATTTCTCAGAAAGACCAAACTGTTTTAGCAAATCCTTATAATCAGTAGGAGTTTGATAAAGAGATTGAATTTCTTCACAAAGTTCTGTAACTGTGATTTTTTCTTGATAGGCAGCTTCTTGAAATTGCACACCCACACGCTCAAAAAGTTTCTTGCGGTCTGCAAATGGGTTCATACCAAGAATCGTAGCTATGCCGCTATCAGGCTTTTTTGTTCCTAAGATACATTCATGGTTGTACTTTTTCCTGCCCCGTTTGCCCCAAGTAAACCAAAGATGGTTCCTCTAGGTACTTCGATGTTTATGTTTTCAACAGCTGGTTTATTATGATAAGATTTACAAAGCTGTTTTACATGAATAACTATTTCCACACAATATCCTCCTTTTTGTTCTTATAAATGTTTAGTTACACCCAGTGCTTACTATCTT
>JAEWHR010000040.1 GCA_023387655.1 Bacillota bacterium | reverse complement strand
TCTACCTTTCTCATGAAACCTCCTCATATTTTTTTATGAGGGATAAGTATACCATAAGAAGAATGATCAGTGGGACAAAATCACAAATGGTATATAAGGACTTTATCACGAATCAATCAGAAAAAATTAAAAAAGAAAAAACATCTACTTGACAATTGGAATATTCAGGTATATACTTTATCCAATTAAATCAGTAAATCAAAGATAGTAAAAAACCGATGAACAAGAGAAGTAGCTAGAGGAAGTCTTTACAGAGAGCCGTGGTTGGTGTGATACGGCAAGACAGAGTTTATACTCGTAGAATTTAGTGAATGGACTTGTGAGGGTGGCTTGAAACCATAAGGGAGTAGACGCCAACGGGGACCCTGTCCGTTATCAGCGGGGTGTATATGATGGTATACAAAGAGAGTGGGTGCATTGCACCAATTTGGGTGGTATCGCAGAAGTGTTAAGCTTTTGTCCCTTAGTTTAGGGGCAGAAGCTTTTTTTAATTTACATTTTTCTTTACCATAGATACTGTTTTTGATGTTTTAATGAATATATAAGAGAAATGATTGAAAAAGGAGGAGAAAGGAATGGTATTACCAAGGTATGAAGAATTGGCAGAGCTGGAACTTAAATTTCGTTATGTACCAGTATATAAAGAAATCTACTCGGATCAAACTACGCCAATCTTAGTAATGCAAAAACTATCGTTACACGCCAAAGACTACTATCTATTTGAAAGTGCAGAGGGAAATGAGCGATGGGGTCGCTATTCCTTTCTAGGATTTGCACCTGTGTTAAAGCTTTTTGGCAAGGGTGGTAAGGTTTTTCTTATAAAGGGGTCTGAGGAAGAAGCCATAGAGCAAAAAGGAGACAGCATGCAGGTAATTAAAAGGCTCCTCTCCGATTACAAGGCACCAAAACTTGAGAAGCTGCCAACGTTTTCTGGAGGGCTCGTAGGATATTTTGGCTATGAAATGATAGGAAGAATGGAACCTAAACTACACCTAAGAGAGAGCGATTTCAATGAGTTTTCCTTACAGCTTTATCTACAGGTGATAGCGTTTGATCATGTTAAGCAAAAGATGTATTTGATAGATCATTATCCATCTAAGGACGGAAAAAAAGGATATGAAGAGGCAGTTCTTCGTATTGAATCTCTGGAACGATTACTGATTGAAACAGTGCCACCGACCGTCCAGTCTAGTGAAGAAGCACCTATTTTTAAGAGTAGTATAACGAAGGAAGAGTATCTTTCCATGGTAGAGAAAACGAAGCATTACATTAAGGAGGGAGATATCTTTCAGGGAGTAATCTCAAGGAGGTTGGAAGCAACTTATAAAAACAGTTTAATGAATGCTTATCGTGTACTAAGAACGACAAATCCATCTCCTTATATGTACTTTATTCACTCTGGGGATTTTGAAATTGCAGGTTCTTCTCCAGAAACCTTAGTGAAAGTAATCGATAGAGACGTAACAATTTTCCCAATTGCAGGGACTAGACCAAGGGGAATCACGAGTGCCGAGGATGAAAGATTAGAAAAAGAGTTGCTTGCAGATGAAAAGGAGCTTGCGGAGCATAATATGTTAGTTGATTTGGCTAGAAATGACGTCGGAAGAGTGGCAGCCTATCAATCTGTTGTAGTAGAAGAATATCTAAAGGTGCATCGTTATTCCAAGGTGATGCACATTACATCAAAGGTTAGTGGAAAATTAAAAGGGGATAAAGATGGATGTGATGCTTTAATTGCTTCCTTTCCAGCAGGAACTTTAACTGGAGCACCAAAGATTCGAGCTTGTGAAATTATTGAAGAATTAGAAAAAAGTCCAAGAGGTATTTATGGTGGAGCCATAGGGTATTTTGATCTATCTGGTAATCTGGATTTTTGTATAGCAATCCGAACAGCAGTAAAAAAGAATGATAAGGTATATGTGCAAGCTGGAGCTGGTATCGTGGCAGAAAGTAACAAGGAACTAGAGTATGAAGAAACAAACCATAAGGCAGCAGCAGTTGTTGACGCAATACTTAGAGCTGGGGAGGTAGGTAAGGCATGATTCTTTTTATTGATAATTACGATAGTTTTACTTATAACCTTGTACAATTACTTGGATCAATAGAAAAAAAGGAAGATTTTTTGGTGGTTCGAAATGATGAAATGTCTTTAGAAGAAATAGAAGAATTAAAACCCTCTCATATTATCCTATCTCCGGGGCCTGGTAAACCAAACGACGCAGGAATATGTGAAGAAGTTATACAAAGATTCTATAAAAAGATTCCAATCTTAGGGGTATGTCTAGGGCATCAAGCTATTTGTGAGGTATTTGGTGCAAAGATATCATATGCAAAAACAATTATGCATGGTAAGCAAAGTGTGATAATGGTAGATTCCAATAGTAAGTTATTCAAAGGTCTTGAAGAAACCTTCTCTGTTGCAAGATACCATTCCTTAGCAGCGATAGGTGAAACGATGCCAGAAGAGCTAAAAGTAACGGCAGTGACACAGGATGGTGAGGTCATGGCGGTAGAACATAAGGATTACCCAATTTACGGAGTACAATTCCATCCAGAATCAGTACTAACACCCAATGGAAAGACCATGATGGAGAACTTCATAGAACTTACGAATTAATCTAAATAACCGTTTTTAAATTATGTTTATCTTATTAAATATGTTTTGAATGCCACAACAAGAGCAGGCGCTTTTATGCGTTTGCAGAAATGAGGGAAAAGGATGATTAAAGAGGCGATTTATCAATTAGTGAATAAAGAAGACTTAAGCTATGAGATTGCAGAACAGGTAATGGATGAGATTATGAGCGGAGAAGCTTCGAATGTTTTGATAGGTTCTTACCTGACTGCACTTCGCATGAAGGGGGAAACCATTGACGAAATCACAGCTAGTGCAGCAGGAATGAGAAAGCACTGTGTGAGATTACTTCATAACATGGATGTTTTAGAAATTGTTGGGACAGGGGGAGATGAAGCAAATACCTTTAATATATCAACGACTACGGGATTTGTTGTATCTGCAGCAGGGATTCCGGTTGCGAAGCATGGAAACCGTTGTGTTTCAAGTAAATGTGGTGCTGCAGATGTACTTGAGGCATTAGGAGTTAATATTATGCTAACTCCCCTTGAGAGTGCAAAGATCTTAGAAGAAATCGGATTATGCTTTATGTTTGCTCAAACTTATCACAGTGCAATGAAGTTTGTTGCACCAGTGAGAAGAGAACTTGGGATTCGAACAATTTTTAATATTCTTGGTCCTCTTGCTAATCCAGCGGGTGCAAATTTAGAACTTTTGGGTGTCTATGAAGAAGCATTAGTAAAACCGTTGGCAAGTGTTTTATTAAAGCTTGGAGTAAAAAGAGGAATGGTTGTATATGGGAAAGATGGGTTAGATGAAATATCACTTAGTCATCAAACCGTATGTTGTGAGATACGGGATGGAAAACTATACGACTATATTTTAGAGCCAGAGCAAATTGGATTAACAAAGTGTAAGAAGGAAGATTTAGTAGGTGGTTCTCCTGTAGAGAATGCAGCCATAACAAGGGCTATTCTAAGTGGAGAAAAGGGCCCAAAAAGGGATGCAGTTATTTTTAATGCTGCTGCTTGTATTTATATGGTGAGAGATAATATTACATTGCAAGAAGCTGCAAAGATTGCAACAGAAATAATCGATAGTAAGAAAGCACTCCATCAGCTTGAAAAATTCATTGAACTATCCAATCGGAGGTAAGCTATGATTTTAGAAAAAATAGTGGAAGCTACGAAAGAGAGAATTAAACAAGAAAAGCAAAAGCATCCAGAAGAAATTATAAAAAACAAAGCAATTAACATGGCTAGTAATCAAGGATTTGGTATGAAACCTACCAGAATTAGTAACAGATTAGTATTTGAAGAAGTGATGAGTAAGCCAGGTATCAATTTTCTATGTGAGATTAAGAAGGCTTCGCCATCAAAAGGTTTGATAGCCAAAGAATTTAACCCTGTTTTAACAGCAAAAGAGTATGAAGAAGGCGGTGCTGCCGCAATTTCGGTACTTACAGAACCAACTTTTTTTCTTGGTAAAGATGATTACTTAATCGAAGTAAAAAAAGAAGTAAAAATTCCTGTACTGCGAAAAGACTTTATCCTAGAGATTTATCAGATTTATCAGGCTAAATTGCTTGGAGCGGATTGTATTCTACTTATTGCATCTATCTTAACGAAGGAACAATTAACTAAGTTTCTAGGTATTTGTGATGAATTGGGATTGAGTGCTTTAGTGGAAACTCACAATGAAGAAGAAATAATGATGGCATTACAATGTGGAGCAAGGATAATCGGTGTGAACAATCGGAATTTATCGACTTTTGAGGTATCAATTGAGAATAGTTTAAGGCTTCGTGCTCTTGTACCAAAGGAGATTATCTTTATCGCGGAAAGCGGAATTGAAACGCCAGAGCAGATAAAAGAGCTTAGAAAAGCTAATATAAACGGTGTTCTTATCGGTGAAACCTTAATGAGAGCAACGAATAAAAAAGAAATGATAGATACTCTCAAAAGCCTTCTTTAAGGGAAGAGAATAGAGAGAAATAAGTGTATTTGCCAACTTATAAGGAGGGGAATGTGAATGAAAACAAAGATTTGTGGATTAAAGTCTCTTCGTGAGATTGCAATTGTGAATAAGTACTCTCCAGATTATGTTGGCTTTGTCTTTGCAGGTGAAAAAAGAAAAATCGATGGGGAGGTTGCTCTGTCACTAAGGAGAGAACTCTCAAAAGAGATACAGGCGGTTGGTGTTTTTGTAAATGAACCGATAGAAAAGGTAGTAAAGATGTGCGAGAAAAATATTATACAGCTGGTTCAGCTTCATGGAGATGAGGATAGAGATTACATTAACAACTTAAAACTAGAGGTAGGAGCGCCTATTATAAAAGCGATTCGAGTCCAATCCATAGAGCAGATTGTGGAAGCACTTTCCCTACCTTGCGATTATTTTCTATACGATGCTTACAGTAGACATAGTTTCGGGGGAGAAGGAAAAAGGTTTGATGAAACGATATTAACAGAGGTTTATAAAGAAAATATAAGCTTTGTTAGTGAGGGGTTACAAAAGCCTTATTTTATAGCAGGGGGATTAACGGCACGAAATATAAGCCGTCTGGATAACAGACTAAAACCTTATGGAGTAGATGTAAGCAGCGGAGTGGAAAGTATGGGACAAAAAGATGAGGAAAAGGTAAGAGAGTTTATCCTTGAAGCTTTAAAGGCCTTTTAAGGAGTATAGGACATAAATAATCAAAAAGCGAAGTAAAAGTGTATCAAAAGTGTACGCAAGAATGGAGGAAAAGATGAAAAAAGGAAGATTTCTTCAATATGGTGGTCAATATGTACCTGAGACATTAATGAATGCGGTATTAGAGGTAGAAAAAGCATATGAACACTTTAAAAACGATCCTGATTTTTGTAAGGAGCTAGATACTCTATACCGTGAATATGCTGGGAGACCATCCTTGTTATATTATGCAGAGAAAATGACCAAAGATCTTTCAGGTGCTAAGATTTATTTAAAACGAGAGGATCTAAATCACACGGGTTCTCATAAGATTAACAATGTGTTAGGTCAGGTATTATTAGCAAAAAAAATGGGTAAGACACGTGTCATAGCAGAAACTGGAGCCGGGCAACATGGTGTGGCAACTGCAACAGCGGCGGCACTTATGGGTCTAGAGTGTGAAATATTCATGGGGAAAGAGGACACAGACCGACAGGCGCTAAATGTTTATCGAATGGAGTTATTAGGTGCTAAGGTTCATCCAGTAACTTCAGGAACTATGACGTTAAAGGATGCAGTGAACGAAACGATGCGTGAGTGGACAAAGCGAGTAGAGGATACCCTTTATGTATTGGGATCAGTTATGGGGCCTCATCCATTTCCGACAATCGTTCGAGATTTTCAGAAAATAATAGGGAAGGAAATCAAAGAACAACTGAAAGAAAGGGAGGGAAAGCTTCCAGATGCAATAGTTGCCTGCGTAGGTGGAGGAAGTAATGCCATGGGAGCATTTTATGAATTCTTAAAGGATCCTAGTGTGGCTTTATATGGGTGTGAGGCAGCAGGCCTTGGGGTTAATCACCCTAAAAATGCCGCTACTATTGCCAATGGAACAGAAGGGATTTTTCATGGAATGAAATCTTATTTCTGTCAGGATGAATATGGGCAGATAGCTCCTGTTTATTCAATATCTGCGGGGCTTGATTACCCGGGAATTGGACCGGAGCATGCAATGTTACATGATTTAAAACGAGCAACCTATGTACCAATTACGGACGAAGAAGCAGTAGAGGCATTTGAATATCTTTCAAGAACAGAAGGAATTATACCTGCTATTGAAAGTGCGCATGCAGTAGCATATGCTAAGAAATTGGCACCTACGATGGAGAAAGATAGTATCCTTGTTGTCAATATTTCAGGACGTGGAGATAAAGATGTTGCGGCAATTGCAAGATATAGGGGGGTGAAACTATATGACTAGGATAGAAGAAGCATTTGCAAAGGGAGCGGCACTTATCACCTTTATTACTGGGGGAGATCCTGATATTGAGGTTACAGAAGAATTGATTGTTAACATGGCAAAGGAAGGTGCGGACTTAATTGAAATAGGAATCCCATTTTCTGATCCGATTGCAGAAGGTCCTGTGATACAAGAGGCAAATGAAAGAGCTTTAAGGGCAGGTACTACGACGGACACATTGTTTGATATGATAGAAAGAGTAAGGAAGCAGGTTACAGTACCACTAGTGTTTATGACTTATATAAACCCTATTTACACTTATGGTGCAGATCGATTTTTAAGACGATGCAAGGAGGTAGGAATTGACGGGGTAATTGTACCGGATCTTCCCTTCGAGGAAAAGCAAGAGTTACTTCCTCTTTGCAAATCCTACGATATTACTTTAATATCTATGATAGCACCAACGTCCAAAGAAAGAATCCAGACCATAGCAAAGGAAGCGGAAGGTTTCTTATACTGTGTATCTTCTCTAGGAGTAACGGGAGTGAGAACAGAGATAGGAAGTCAAGTGGATACTATGATGGAAGAAGCAAAGAAAGTTACTGATATTCCTTGTGCAATTGGATTCGGTATTTCTTCATCGGAACAAGCTAAAAAAATGGCAGCGATATCAGATGGTGTAATAGTCGGTAGTGCAATTGTAAAAATTATTGAAAAGCACCAAAGGCAGTGTGTACAGCCGGTGATGGAATTTATAAGAACCTTAAAAAAAGTAATTAGGGAGTAATTGTTTGGCCATACTTGTCAAGGTTACGTATCATGGTATATGATAGAACTTGGCAGTATGGCTAATTTTATGATACTGACTGTTTTGATATTTCTTATAACTAAGGTATACCAAATTCATATATAAAAAGTAGTGTATTTTTTATGAATTGATGCTTGATTTTATACGGGTATGGAGGAAAAATGAAAAGCTTTAAAAAGTATGTACATAAAAGATATATCAGTTTACTTGCAATTGTTTTATGGTTACTATTGTGGCAAGTAGCAAGCAGAGTGATAAATAGTGATATTTTAATAGCATCACCTATACAAGTAGTGATAACTTTAATGAAATTGATCTTTGAAAAAAACTTTTGGCTTAGTATCGCTTCTTCCTTTTCTAAAATCAGTATAGGCTTCGTCTTGGCAGTAGTTACCGGTGTTTTTTTATCACTCGGAGCTTATTATAGTGTATTTTTAAAAGAATTTTTTACGGTAGGGATGCGTGTTATTAAGTCTATACCAGTTGCTTCTTTTGTTATCTTAGCTTTGTTATGGGTTAGAGCTGCAAATTTATCTATATTAATCTCATTTTTAATGGTTCTTCCTATTATCTATACCAATGTCTTAAAAGGAGTGGAATCAACAGACCAGGAATTACTTGAAATGGCGGAAGTTTTTCAAATGAGTGGGCCTAGGAGACTGCGTTATATCTATCTTCCAGCTGTAATGCCATACTTTGTTTCGGCTTGCTCCGTTGGTCTGGGTTTTTGCTGGAAATCAGGAATAGCTGCAGAGGTAATTGGCTTACCGAATAATTCAATCGGAGAGCAACTCTATGAAGCAAAATTATATCTTATGACAAAAGAGATGTTTGCTTGGACAGTTGTGATTATAGGAATTAGTATTATATTTGAAAAGTTAATTCTTTTGTTGATAAAAAAATTAAACTATACTCTAACTAAAGAAGCATTAGAGAAATAGAGAATCGGTTTGTGCCAAGGTGAAACTATAATTTTTACATGGAAAATGGGAGTGAAGATCGTTATTTCTGTGAAAGAAATGCGGAGTACCACACTGGAGGTAAGATGAAAGGAAAAGAAATAGTCTTTGAGAATGTCTCTGTCAATTTTGGCGACAAACAGGTGTTAAAGAATTTAAATCTTACAATAAAACAAGGAGAACTCATCGGTATTATGGGGGCTTCTGGTATTGGGAAAACAACCTTTGTAAAATTATTATTGGGGTTAATTAAACCATCTTCAGGTAAGATTTATGGACTAGAAAATATAAAGTTTTCAGCTGTATTTCAAGAGGACCGTTTATGTGAGAACTTTGACGCAATTGCAAATGTTAAAATGGTGTTATCCTCTGATGTAACAACAGAAGAAGTAGAGAAAGAATTTGCAAAGGTTTACCTTACAGATTATAAAGGCAAAGCTGTAGGCAAGTTAAGTGGTGGAATGAAGCGAAGGGTGGCAATGGTAAGAGCTGTGATGGCACAAAGTGATGTTATTATTCTTGATGAACCTTTAAAAGGATTAGATGAAGCTTTAAAAGAGATGGTACTATCCTATCTTAAGGAATCATTAGCCGGAAGAACTATGATCCTTGTGACACATGATAAAGCAGAAGTGGAAGCGTTACATGCAAAGTTATTATTTTTTAAATAAATCTTATTATAAATACTAGCAGTTTCATGAAAAGGATATTAATTACAAAAAAATGTTTGCCATAATCTAAGAACTTTGCTAGAATAAAGCTTGAGTAATTATTGGAATAAGATGGTAAATTGAAAGGGTGAGGGCTATGATTAATAAGAAGATTTTAAAAATTGTAACGATGCTAATGTTATCAATGGTTCTTTTTGCTGCTTGTGGTAATAAGGATGATGATAAATTAACACCAGCTGTAACAGCAGAACCAACAAAAGCACCAGAAGTAACACCAACAGTAGAGCCAACAGCAGTACCTACGGAAGCGGTAGCAACTCCTACGGTAACACCAGTAGCAATCGTTGATCCAAAGGCAACGATTGATGGAACAACTTATAAGGCGGAAGGCTACGGATTTTCTATTACACTGCCAGAGAAGTGGGTTATTCTAAAGCAAGAGGAAACCTATGACTATTTAAATACTACGATGGGCAATGTGTATGAAAATGGCGAAACACTACAGAAGGAAATGGAAGCTCAGGGTTTAAGCTATTTATTTTTAGCAACAAATTCTGAAATTCAACAAAATGGTTCTACCGATAACTTTATTGTACAAACAATGCCGTCTTCTATACTTTCAGGCCTTAGCTTAGAGTCTGTGGTTGGAACTTTTGCTTCTACTGCGAAGTCTCAGTATACGAGTATGGGTGCAACATGCGAGATCACAGAACCTGTAAAAATAACCAAGGATGGTTATGATTATTATACATTTAATGTTGTAGCTAATATTCCAACTGGCGCAGATGCGGCAGCCACCATAGATGTATATCAAGCTATTATGTATTTTGAAAAAGACGGAACTATAATGCAACTTGCTGGTTCCGCAGTAACCAAAGAAAATTTAGAAATTGTTGAAAAGGTATTTGATACTATTGTATTGGATTAAATACGTTATGGATTTAGATAGGTAGTGTGTAGACTAATTGATAAACAATAATACGAAAAAAACATGGTATATAAAACTACTTATTTTCTTATATTAAAAAATGACAGGAAGCCAGTTCACTGGCTTCCTGTTTGTAACATATTGGGTATTATGGTACGTTAATTGGATAAAATAAAAGATAAAATCATTGTGAAAGAAGAAGTATATGGGGAGAATATACGAAATTCCTTAAAAATACTCTTTCAAGATGAAATAAGACATGCTATGATAGGAAGAAAATATTCTAACAAAAAAATTATAAGCTTTAATATAGGAGGAAAAACAAATGCATATCACGTTAACCGGTAATCTCGGAAGCGGAAAATCTACGATTTGCAAGATTTTAGAATCGGAACATCATTATGAAATTTATTCTACGGGTAAGGTACAGCGTAAGCTGGCAGAAGATTTAGGGATCAGTGTACTTGAGATGAATCAACTCATGTGCAAGGACCACAAGTATGATAATATGATTGATGATACCACTGCGAAGATTAGCCGTGAGAATCCGGATAAGGCAATTGTTTTTGATTCCAGATTGGCATGGAACTTTGTTGAAAAATCATTTAAAGTTTTTTTATCTGTTAGTCTTGATGTAGCAGCGAGACGTGTATATGGTGATAATCGTGGTAATGTTGAAAAGTATTCAAGTATAGAGGATGCGAAACAACAATTAAAGCTTCGTGCCCAAACAGAGGATATTCGTTATAAAGATATTTATAATTTGGATTATTTTAATTTTTCTAATTATAATTTGATTTTAGATAGTACTTGTTGTACACCAAAACTTTTATCAAAAGTAATTTTAGAAGAAGCGAAAAAATACAGTGAGAATAGCGAAAGTAGAGGGACAAAGATATTAATGTCTCCGAAACGTCTTGGAATAGATGATGCTATTATATCGGAGCATCCAGAGAAACTTTATCTAGAGGGTGACATAGTCATTGAAAAAACTGAAGATGATTATAAGGTAATTCAAGGTATGGAGCTTGTAAAACAGGCAGCTAAGGAAGGAATTCCTTTGGTATCAGTTACTTTATTTGGGTAAGATCCCATAACATTATTAGGGATATTGCTTAACAGAAACTAACAAAAACCGCAATGCTAGAAATACTAAGTAATCAAAGGAATGGCATTTGTTACATTATATTTTGGGGCATAGATAAAAAACTTCTACAGACAATAGTATCAGAATCAGCTAAGGATTGATACGAGGTGATTGTTTGGAGAAGAGAGTGAATCTAACAAAAAATCAAAAGAAGTTACTTCTTACCGTTGGGACAATCATTGCTGTGTATGTAGGTATGAAATATCTACTACCTTTGTTTGTCCCATTTTTATTTGCCTACTTTATCGCTTGGCTGTTACGTCCTGTGGTAGGCTTTTTGCACCAAAAATTAAAGATTCCTCTTGTCGTTGGTGGAGGTTTTGGTGTTCTTGTGCTATTACTAGCAATTTCAGTAATATTATGTTATCTTGGAAGAATTTTATTCAACCAAGTTATATTATTTTTACGAAATGTACCGATTTATCAGCAATATTTTACGCAGCAAGTAGATGTTATCTGCGTTGCTGGGGATAAGCTATTCGGTTTCAAAGATGGATCGTTAAAATTAGTAGTGAGTGATGGAATGGATACCTTAGTAAAATATGTTCAAGTAAATATATTACCTAAGATGACGGTTCAAACCATTAAAATAGCAATTGGTTTAGCAGAGGTTTTTGCTATTTTTCTTATTATATTAGTAGCTACTATTTTAATTATCAAAGATATGGAGGAATATAAGGCAGGGCTTCGAAAGTCAGAATTTTACCCTGCGGTTCATAAAATTACTAAAAAGCTATCCGATACTGGTATCGCTTATATGAAGACTCAGATGATATTAATGTCAATTATTGCTGTTATTAATGCGGTAGGATTTTTTATATTGAAAAATCCGTATGCTTTATTAATTGGGATTGCAGTTGGAATCTTTGACGGATTCCCAGTACTAGGGAGTGGCCTTATCTTAGTTCCATGGGCAATTGTTATGTTAATACAAAGGCAGTTTATCGATGCAGCTGTTATTATGAGTATGTTTTTATTATGTCAAATAGTCCGTGAGATATTAGAGCCAAAGTTATTGGGAGACAAAATAGGAGTCAAACCAATTTATAGTATGATTGCTATGTATGTGGGGGTGCAGCTTTTTGGAGTTATTGGTTTTTTTATTGGTCCACTTAGTTTAGTGATTATCAAAACTGTCCTTAAAGCATATGCGGAATGATAGTTTAGTGATTTACATTTCTAATGCAACAGAAAAAATCATTCTTTAACAACAGAAAAAATCATTCCTTAACAACAGAAAAAATCATTCTTGACAAAAGCTAATATGTGACATAAAATCATGTTAATCTAGATTCTATGCGATGTATAGAAAAAATGCGATGAAAAGGAATAGTATATAAGGATGTCATTTCAGAGAGAGAGTGGGCGGTGAAAACTCTTATGATACCGAATAGAACCTACCTTGGAGCACTGTAACGATTTGATAAATGCTATCATATCGTATAAAATACAGCGTTAATCGGCGTTAACGATAGGAGAGAATTGCGAAAGCAATTAATTTGGGTGGTACCACCGAAGTTTCGGTCCCTTGTTTATAGGGACCTTTTTTAATTTATTGAAAGATTTTAAATGATCTATAAATTAAAAACTCTCAAGAGATGCGCATGCGGTAACGTTAAGGTTTCGCAAGAATCTCTTTGTTTTATAAATTAAAAAGGAGAATGATTATGGCAAACGATAAGAAATTAGTAGAGTCTATTACCTCTATGGATGAAGATTTTGCACAATGGTATACGGATGTAGTGAAAAAAGCTGAACTAGTAGATTATTCAGGCGTAAGAGGATGTACTATTTTCCGTCCAGCAGGATATGCAATTTGGGAGAATATCCAAAAAGAATTAGATGCTAGATTTAAGGCCACTGGAGTAGAGAATGTTTATATGCCTATGTTTATTCCAGAAAGCTTATTAAACAAAGAAAAAGACCATGTAGAAGGTTTTGCACCTGAAGTTGCTTGGGTAACTCATGGTGGTGGAGAGCAGTTACAGGAGCGTTTATGTGTTAGACCAACATCAGAAACACTATTTTGTGATTTTTATTCTCATATTATTGAATCTTATCGCGATCTTCCAAAACTATACAATCAATGGTGTTCTGTTGTGCGTTGGGAGAAGACAACCAGACCATTTTTACGTACGTTAGAGTTCTTATGGCAGGAAGGACATACCGCACATGCTACCGCAGAGGAAGCAGAAGAAAGAACCATTCAAATGTTAAACCTTTATGCTGATTTTTGTGAAGAAGTGTTAGCGATTCCTATGGTTCGTGGTAAGAAAACCGAGAAAGAAAAATTTGCAGGAGCCGAAGCGACCTATACAATTGAAGCACTAATGCATGATGGTAAAGCTCTTCAATCTGGAACTAGCCATAATTTTGGAGATGGTTTTGCAAAAGCATTTAACATCCAATATACTGATAAGGAAAACAAGCTTCAATATGTGCACCAAACATCTTGGGGAATGACAACTCGTCTTATTGGTGCATTAATCATGGTGCACGGCGATAACAGTGGTCTTGTGTTACCACCAAGAATTGCACCAACACAGGTAGTTATTGTTCCAATCATGCAAAAGAAGGAAGGCGTATTAGAAAAAGCCGCAAAACTTCGTGAAACCCTTTCTGCTTATCGCGTAAAGGTTGATGATTCTGATAAGAGCCCAGGATGGAAATTCTCTGAGCATGAGATGCGTGGTATACCTGTGCGCGTAGAAATAGGACCAAAAGATATCGAGGCAAATCAAGCTGTTCTTGTACGTCGTGATACTAGAGAAAAGATGGTAGTATCATTAGATGAAATCGATACTAAAATTGGTGAAATACTTGATGTTATGCAAAAAGAAATGTTAGAGCGTGCTAGAAATCATCGTGATGCACATACGTATGAAGCTCATTCGACGGAAGAATTTGCAGATATCGTAGCAAACAAGCCAGGATTCGTAAAAGCCATGTGGTGTGGTGAGCGTGCTTGCGAAGATCAAATAAAAGAAAAGACAGGTGCTACTTCACGTTGTATGCCATTTGCTCAGGAACAGATTTCTGACACCTGTGTTTGCTGTGGTAAGAAAGCAAAGACCTTAGTGTATTGGGGAAAAGCATACTAGAGGCACTGATGATTGCGAAGGAGGATATCGCTATGGCTGAACGTAATTTAACGTTGTTGACCGACTTTTATGAGCTAACAATGATGCAAGGTTATTTTAAAAATAATACTAACGACACGGTTGTTTTTGATGCATTCTATCGAACCAACCCATCTGGCAGTGGTTATGCGATTTGCTGTGGATTGGAACAAGTTATTGATTATATCAAGAACTTAAGATTTGAAAAGGATGATATTGATTATTTCCGTAGCCTTAGCATATTTGATGAAGATTTCTTAGAGTATTTGAAAAACTTTAAATTCTCTGGTGATATATATGCAGTTCCGGAAGGATCTGTAGTATTTCCGATGGAACCGTTAGTAAAAGTAGTAGCTCCAATAATGGAAGCACAACTGGTAGAAACGGCAATTTTAAATATTATCAACCATCAGAGTTTAATTGCAACCAAGGCATCCCGTGTTTGCTACGCAGCACGTGGTGAAGGTGTCATGGAATTCGGTCTTCGAAGGGCTCAAGGTCCAGATGCAGGTACTCTTGGTGCTAGAGCCGCAGTCATAGGCGGATGTATCGGAACTAGCAATGTTCAAAGTGCAAAGATGTTTGGTACACCTGCCCTTGGTACCCATGCTCATAGTTGGATTATGAGCTTTGAAGATGAGCTAACAGCATTTCGTAAATACGCAGAGCTTTATCCGAATAATGTTACTTTATTGGTTGATACCTATGATACTCTTCGTTCCGGTGTACCGAATGCAATTCGAGTTTTTAAGGAAATGAAAGAGGCAGGAACCCTTACCAGTCATTATGGAATTCGACTTGATAGTGGTGATTTATCTTATTTATCCAAAAAAGCTCGTAAGATGTTAAATGAAGCTGGCTTTAGCGAAGCATCTATCTGTGCGTCTAGTGATTTGGATGAATATCTAATTGATTCATTAAAGAATCAGGGTGCTCAGATTAATTCTTGGGGTGTTGGAACGAATCTAATCACCTCAAAGGATTGCCCTGCATTTGGTGGAGTTTATAAATTAGCAGCTATAAAGAGGGACGGCAAGTTCATTCCAAAGATTAAATTATCTGAAAATCAATGGAAAATAACGAATCCTGGAAATAAAACATTTTATCGCATCTATGATAAAGAGAGTGGTAAGATTAAAGCAGACTTAATTGCTTTAGTGGGCGAGAAGTACTCGGAAGAGAATCCATTATTACTTTTTGACCCTATGGCTACTTGGAAGAAGACTTATCTAAAACCAAGAACCTATATCATGCGTGAAATGCTTCTTCCAATCTTCTTAAATGGAGAGTGTGTATACGAATCTCCAGCAGTTATGGATATAAGAACTTATTGCCAGGGAGAGCTTAACACTCTATGGGATGAAACAAGACGTTTAGTAAATCCACAGGATGTGTATGTTGACCTATCTAATGAGCTATATCATATGAAACATCAGTTGTTGGGTAGCTATAATACTGAAATGCATGAATAAAGCGTAAGAGTGATAGATAACTATAGTAATTTATTATAATAAGAGGTATAAGAAGCAAATGTTTGTAATTTATTTGCTTCTTATACTTTTTTTATTTAGGGAATTACTTCCGGTAAAAGAAAGCATCCTTGACAAATGAAAAAAAATAATGTATCCTCAACTAAGTAATTAACGATGTTAACAATCATTTTTTACCAATTTTGTGGCGTTATATGTATAATGCTAAAATTAAAAATTCAATGATAAACTATCGTAATGAAATAGAATTGGAGTTTATGTGATATGCAAACGCAACCCAGTGATTTGATTACCATGATGCATCATTTACGCTCCGTCGTAAGTCAGTTGCGTCCACAAAGTGATTTGACTTTTGGTGAATTTTGTGCGATGAATTTGATTGAAGCATCTGAAAAAGATAACAATCAGAAATTGACTCCGACTAGTTTGAATGAACAACTTGGTACAAAGAAACCGGCAACCTCTCGTATGCTTACTGTCCTTGAGAAAAAGGGATTTCTTAAGAAAGTAAGTGATAAGAAAGACCATCGAATTTGCTATCTGGAGCTGACAACGTTGGGGAAAGAAGTTCTCATAAAGGAGAGAGATTCCTTTTATGAGTTGTTGGTACGTATAGGAAAGCGAATGGGAAAAGATGAAATAGCACAGATGGTTGATTCTCTTCAAAAGTTGAGCAACATTTTAGAAGATGAGTTATTATTACCATCGATGGAATAAGATAGACTGATAGGATGGTCGCATATTTATGCACTAGTACTATCAGTCTTTTTGTTTCATAATGGTGGAAAATATGAGAAGGAAGCATGAGCAACAATCATAGGAAAGAGATGTCCTTATGGATATTACATTACGTTTTTCTACGATGCTTTTTTATAACTATGCAAAAAATTGTAGAATTATGTTTCAATTATTTCATAAATTTGGAGAAAAATTATTGACAATTAAAAAAAAATAAGTAATACTTGTATTTATTAAAATAGTTAACCATGTTAATAATCTTGGGCAAAAGCCGAAAAGGAGGAATTGAATGAAAGATGTTATTTTTCAAGTCACCCCACAGGTAAGGAAGTTAGCTGCCATATGTACGAGCAGGGATAAGGTCCCAGTTGAGTTATATCGTCAGTATGATGTAAAGCGCGGCTTAAGAGATCTTAACGGGAAAGGAGTCCTCGCTGGGCTTACAAATATTTCAGAAGTACATGCAAAAGATGTTGTGAACGGAGAAGAGGTACCTTGCGAAGGTAGACTTTTTTATAGAGGCTATGATGTAAGGGATTTAACAGATGGCTTCTTATCTGAGGGAAGATATGGATTTGAAGAAATTACATATCTAATATTGTTTGGTGAACTTCCAACCAAAGAGCAATTAGATGATTTCAAAGCAGAGTTAGGACAAAGAAGAACCTTACCTCATAATTTCTGTCGTGATGTCATAATGAAAGCCCCTAGCAAGGATATTATGATATCACTTGCAAAAAGCATTTTAACCATTTATTCTTACGATGTAGATGCAGAGAATACCTCTATCCCAAATGTTATGAGACAATGTCTTAATCTTATAAGTCAATTTCCAATGTTGGCTGTTTATAGCTACAATGCATATTACCACAGTATTGGGAATAGCCTTCATATCCATCCGCCAAAAGAAGAACTATCTATGGCAGAGAATATCCTATATATGTTACGTCCAGATAAGCAATTTACCTCTTTTGAAGCAGCTGTACTGGATTTAGCTTTAGTACTTCATATGGAGCACGGTGGTGGTAATAACTCATCCTTTACAACTCGTGTTGTCACTTCGTCTGGTACGGATACTTATTCTGTTATGGCGGCTGCGTTAGCTTCCTTAAAAGGACCAAGGCATGGTGGCGCGAATATTAAAGTGATGCAAATGTTTGATGACTTAAAGGGCAAGATCAGTGATTGGAAGGATGAAGAAGCAATTTCAGATTATCTACTTAAGATCCTAAGAAAGGAAGAGTTTGATCGTTCAGGCCTTATCTATGGTATCGGCCATGCTGTTTATTCGATTTCGGATCCAAGAGCGGATATCTTCAAGAAATTTGTAGGGAAACTTGCAGTAGAAAAGGGGCAAGAAAAGGAATTTGAGTTATATACTGTTGTAGAAAGGCTTGCTCCAAAATTGATTGGAGAAGAGCGTAAGATTTATAAAGGTGTTAATACAAATGTCGACTTTTATAGTGGATTTGTATATCGAATGCTTGAATTGCCTTTAGAACTATATACTCCAATGTTTGCAGTGGCAAGAATTGTTGGATGGAGTGCTCACCGCTTGGAAGAACTAGTGAGTGCAGAGAAGATTATTCGTCCAGCTTATCGTAGTGTACATGAACGTAGAGCATATGAAGCAATGGATTCTCGTATAGAACAAACAAAATAAATTTCATATTAATCACATTCTGTTGCAATGTGTGAAAAATTATGAATTTTCACACCTAGTCTCCATGAATAAAATCCTATCTGCTTGTTCCTTTTCTTTGATAAGAAAAAGGAGAAAATTATCATTAGAGTGGAACAAGCAGAAAGAGTGTAGTCGGCTACTAGCCGCGAAGACCGTTAACGAAACGTTTTACATCATCACGAGAATGAAAGGTATCTTTCATACGCATAACGGCTTCATATTCACTGGCATTTAGACCATTTAGATAATGTTCCATATCATTATCTTTCAATAAAACTACGGCCATAACTTGTACACCATAAATATCATCTGTTTGCAATGAAATTAGTTCCGTATTGATCACCTCAAGGATAATGTGCGCAACTTTGTACAGATTATGCTTTGAAGAAGTTGCCAAACTAATTTTAAAGAAGTCGGCATCTATTAAAGAAGTTATCAATCAGAATTTGAAAAGAAGTTATCAATCATGATTTGATATTGACAAAGCATGTAATCTATACTAAGATAAAGAAAATATAGGATTCTATCGTAAAAGTTATTGAAACGATAGAATGCAAATGTATATGTAAAGACGTTGACGAAGAGAGTAAGAATTCTTAAAAATCACAGCGAGCTGCAGAGAGTGTGAGTGCAGTAGGAGTAGGGAATTTCTGAAAATCACTTTATCAGTTGCAACATTGAACCGTAGTTAGTAGGTGTTGCCGGGTTCTACCGTTATATGGATAGTGTATAACAGACGTGGTCTGCGTACGTGAAATAGGTGGTATAATGAAGCATTCTTGCTCTCATCCTGTTTTGGATGGGAGCTTTTTTTAGTTTATAGGACATTGCGATTCAATTTCCTATAAATTAAAAACTTACATTGTGTTGAATGCAAACACTAACCTAAAGAAATCTGGTTGCAAAAGACTAATTAAGGAAACAATAGAAGAGATAAGAAAGGAAGATGAATCATGTACGAAAAGGTATCAACCAACCTGAATTTTGTTGACAGAGAAAAAGAAGTATTGAAGTTCTGGAAAGAAAATGAAATCTTTGAAAAGAGTATTGATTCCAGAAAAGAGGGAGAGACATTTACATTTTATGATGGTCCTCCAACTGCAAATGGAAAGCCACATATTGGTCACGTATTAACTCGTGTTATTAAAGATATGATTCCAAGATATCGTACTATGAAAGGCTGTATGGTTCCAAGAAAGGCTGGATGGGATACTCATGGCCTTCCAGTAGAACTTGAGGTAGAAAAACTACTTGAGTTAAACGGTAAGGAACAGATTGAACAGTATGGTTTAGAACCATTTATTACAAAGTGTAAGGAAAGTGTTTGGAAATACAAAGGCATGTGGGAAGATTTCTCTGGAACCGTTGGTTTCTGGGCAGATATGGATGATCCTTATGTAACTTACCATAATGATTACATTGAGTCCGTATGGTGGTCCTTAAAGCAAGTCTGGGATAAGGGCTTATTATACAAAGGTTATAAAATTGTACCTTATTGCCCAAGATGCGGAACTCCACTTGCTTCTCATGAGGTAGCGCAGGGATATAAGGATGTAAAAGAGAAATCCGTTATCGCAAAGTTTAAAATTTTAGACACTGAAAATGAGTATTTCTTAGCATGGACAACAACACCTTGGACACTTCCATCTAACGTAGCACTTTGTGTTAATCCAAAGGAAGACTATGTAAAAGTAGAAGTTTCCGTGAATGCAAAGGGTGATGTCGTAAAGGCTCCTAAGGGTGAAGAAGAAGTAACCGAAGAAAACACAGCAGTCTCTGTAGAGTACTATATCTTAGCGGAAGCTTTATGTTCTGTTATTGAGGGAGACTATAAGATAGTTGAACGCTACAAAGGTTCCGACCTTGAGTATAAGAAATATGAGCCATTGTTTGAGTATGCTTACAACAATGCCGATGGTACTAGAAATGAAAATGCAAATCGAGACAATGTTTATGGTAAGAAAGCTTACTATGTAACTTGTGCAGACTATGTTACTTTAACAGATGGTACTGGTATCGTTCATATTGCCCCAGCCTTTGGTGCGGACGATGCGAATGTAGGAAATCGTTATGAATTACCTTTTGTACAGTTAGTGGATGAAAGAGGCCAGATGAAGGCGGAAGTAACTGACTTTGCAGGATTGTTCTGTAAGAAGAGTGACGAAGGCATCCTTAAGAAATTGGGAGAAACAAAGCAATTATTTAAGGTTCTTAAATTTGAGCATAGTTATCCATTCTGTTGGAGATGTGATACTCCGCTTATTTACTATGCAAGAGAGTCTTGGTTCATCAAGATGACAGCGGTAAAGGACCGTATGATAGCAAATAACAACACCATTAACTGGATTCCTGAAACAATTGGAAAGGGACGTTTTGGTGACTGGTTAGAGAATCTTCAGGATTGGGGTATCAGCCGTAACCGTTACTGGGGAACTCCATTGAATGTCTGGACTTGTGATTGTGGCAAGATGCATTCTATTGGAAGCATTGAAGAATTAAAATCTATGTCTAAGAATTGCCCAGATGATATTGAGCTTCATAGACCATTTATTGATAATGTAACGATAACCTGCCCTGATTGTGGTAAGGAAATGCATCGTGTGCCAGAAGTAATTGACTGTTGGTATGACTCTGGTGCGATGCCATTTGCACAGCATCATTATCCATTTGAAAATAAAGAGAAGTTTGAGGCACAGTTCCCAGCAGACTTTATCTCAGAAGCGGTTGATCAGACGAGAGGTTGGTTCTATTCCTTACTTGCAATTTCAACGCTTATCTTTGATAAGGCTCCATATAAGAATGTTATCGTTCTTGGACACGTACAAGATGAGAATGGTCAGAAGATGAGTAAATCCAAAGGAAATGCAGTAGATCCATTTGATGCGTTAGCGGAATATGGTGCAGATGCAATTCGTTGGTATTTCTATATTAACTCAGCTCCTTGGTTACCAAACCGTTTCCATGGAAAGGCAGTAGTAGAAGGACAGCGTAAGTTTATGGGTACCTTATGGAATACCTATGCATTCTTCGTACTTTATGCAAACATTGATCAATTTGATGCTACTAAGTATACCTTAGAGTACGATAAGCTTCCGGTAATGGATAAATGGTTACTTAGCAAGTTAAATACTGTAGTTAAGACAGTGGATGAAAATCTTGCTACTTATAAGATACCTGAAACTGCTAGAGCGCTACAAGAATTCGTAGATGAGTTAAGTAACTGGTATGTAAGACGTGGCCGTGAGCGTTTTTGGGCTAAGGGAATGGAGCAGGATAAGATTAATGCTTATATGACCTTATATACAGCGCTAGTTACGATTGCAAAAGCTTCTGCACCTATGATTCCGTTCATGGCAGAAGATATCTATCGTAACCTTGTATGCAGCATCGATAAGAATGCACCTCTCAGTGTTCACCTTTGTGATTTCCCAACGTGGGATGGGAAGTTAATTGACACTCAGTTAGAGGCTGATATGGAAGCAGTTCTTGAGATTGTAGTTCTTGGTCGTGCATGTAGAAATACAGCTAATATTAAGCAAAGACAGCCAATTGCAACGATGTATGTAAAAGCAGAGTTAACTCATACCGCTAACGATGGTAGTGTAGTAGAAGGAATGTCTGATTTCTATAAAGAAATTATTGAAGATGAATTAAATGTGAAGAACGTAGTATTTACCTCAGATGTTCGTAACTTTACTTCTTATACCTTTAAGCCACAGCTTAAGACGTTAGGTCGCCGTTTTGGTAGCAAGTTAAATGCATTAAAAGAAGTATTATCTTCTCTTGATGGAAATGTAGCAATGGATGAATTGAATGAAAAAGGTACACTTACTATAACTTTAGAGGGTATAGAGGAAGTTCTTGAAAAGGATGATCTTTTAATTGATGCAGCTCAGATGGAAGGTTACGTAACAGATAGTGACCATGGTATCACAGTTGTTCTTGATACGAACCTAACAGAAGAGTTAATTGAGGAAGGATTTGTACGTGAAGTAATCAGTAAGATTCAGACAATGCGTAAAGATGCTGGTTTTGAAGTAATGGATCATATTGTAGTATCTGTTAAGGGTAATGAGAAGGTGGAAGCAGTTGTAAAGAAGAATGTTGCTGAAATCTCTTCCGTAGTGCTTGCAGACGATGTGGTTTATGATTCTGTTCAGGGCGTTAGCAAAGAATGGAACTTGAATGGGGAAGACGTAACTCTTGGTGTTATGAAAGTAAATGCTTAAGAGAAACTATACTGATAGGTAAGAGAATGAACAAAAAAGGAGCTGCTGCACTAAGTAATTAGTGCACAGCTTCTTTATTAAAACTAGCATACGAATAAAAAAGGAGCTTTTACTCCATAGATTATTACTTAATTCTTTATCAATTTATCATTTTAAAAAGAAACTAACGCAATAAACATATACTACACATATTATATAAAGGAACTACAGATTTTACACATCATGGTATTAGCATGCATAAATACAAGAAAAATAATAAAAAAACGAGTAAATACAAACATTACTTTCAAAATACAAATATTACTTTCAAAAACATGTTGACAAACTAAAAAACATGTGTTAGACTAATGTCCCATCTTTGACAGTTCAAATGTGGAAAATGCTGTTGTTATCAGCATTTTCCGTATTTTTAATAGCGATAAAATGTAGCTATATATTATTACTTTTTCTTTGTGCTTCGAATAATGCTTTTCATCT
>JAEWHR010000039.1 GCA_023387655.1 Bacillota bacterium | reverse complement strand
CAGCAACCCATAAAGGAAGTAAATCAGAGGGTTTTCCTCTTTCTATGGCAAAGTCATATTTAATGGAATTTGTATTTTTTCTTATTATTGGTTCATTAAAATCAAATGACATTTGTATTCTCCTTTTCGATTTTTTTATTATTAACTTGGTTATTTTTAGTTAAGGTTATCTTATTATTTAAAAGCTTTTAGCTTATCAATTATTCTAATTATCGCAACGCTTGTTTTAGGTCATCAATCAAATCGTCTACATTCTCTATCCCTACTGACATGCGAAGTAGCCTACTATTAATTCCTCTAGACAAACGTTCTTCCTCTGGTACATCAGCGTGGGTTTGTAACATAGGATACGTAATTAGCGTTTCCACACCACCCAGGCTTTCTGCAAATATGATTACCCGGATTCTTTCTAGTATTTGTTTTGCAGTAGTTTCAGAATCTACTTCAAAGGATATCATGGAACCAAAACCAGTAGCTTGTTTTGTTGAAACTTCATATCCTGGATGATCCTTTAAGCCGATATAAAATACTTTTGTAACTTTTTCTTGAGTCGTAAGCCAATGAGCAATCTTTAGGGCATTATCCTGTTGTCTTTCCATACGAACGGACAGCGTCTTAATACCACGGATTAACAGCCAACTATCAAATGGTGAGAGGCAAGCACCAGTTGTTTTATAAATATATCTTAATTTTTCAGATAAATCTTCTCGATTTGTTACTAAAAATCCAGCTAGTGTGTCATTATGGCCACTTAAAAATTTGGTTCCACTATGTATAACAATGTCTGCACCAAGGGTCAAAGGACGCTGATAGTAAGGCGTAAGGAATGTATTATCAATAGCAACAAGCAGATTATGTTCCTTGGCTAGTTTAACAACTTCTTTAATATCCGTTACCTGCATCATCGGATTGGTTGGAGTTTCTATAAAGATTACTTTGGTTTCAGGGCGGATAAGAGCTTTTATACCTTCTATATCAGAGGTATCAATAAAATCAAAAGTCAAACCATTTTTACGAGAAATGTTCTCAAAAAGTCTTACCGTTCCACCATATAAATCTCCTGAAGCAATTACATGATCTCCAACAGAAAACATCTCCATAAACGCAGTGATCGCAGCCATTCCAGTCGAAAATGCCAATGCATCAACACCTTTCTCCAATGCAGCAACGCAATTCTCTAAATATTCTCTAGTCGGATTTTGTAAGCGGGAGTAGTCATAACCAGAACTTTGACCTACTCCAGGATGAGCGAAGGTAGCTGACTGGTAAATTGGAACGCTAATGGCTCCTGTTGAGTGTGAGTTATTCTCTGCCCCATGGATACAGAGGGTATTAAAATTCATAATAGTTTCCTCCTTAAATATATTTAATATTGAAACAAAGCCACGTAATAAGTAAGAAATGAAGAGGATGTAATTTCATCGTGTAAATAGGATTTTGTCTGCTTTTACACTTTACATTGGTAATGTGTTTTTCGCAAATAAAAACTCGTCTTCCTTACTAGAAGACGAGTATATACCCGTGTTACCACTTCAATTCATCTGTACCTATAAGTAACAGACCTCAGAGAGTACGGCATTCGTAATGCGTATACCCGCTTGCTATAACAGGCAATCCTGTCGCTACCTAAATACTATACCTAACTTATATAGTAGTTCGGGGCGCCACTCCTGAGCCATCTTCTGCATACTTCATCTGCTTTTTTCCACCACCAAAAGCTCTCTGTAAGACTTCATAATGCTTACTCTCTCATTCCTAGTGTTTTACTATGAAATTTATATGAGTATAGCAGAAGAAACAATGACTGTCAATGATATTTTATCTCCATATTTCACCAAATCCCAATCACCTAATGCGATATACGCTTTCTAATATACATCTAAACAACATGATTTTCCATCTTTATGTCCTTATCAAGGACAAAGCAGAAATACAGTAACTTTGCTGCCTTTGCTCTTGTCATAATAACTTCTGGTAAAAAAAGCGTACCATTGGTCAATTTTCCTCTGGCTATACCCTCCTCTGATCTCATAATTCCAAGTCTATACACGGCTTCTACCTTAGAATAACTATCTGGAGGTAATTCATCAACATCCTGCAATCTTTCAAATGCAACCAACGGATAGTAAATAGTTTCGCCTAATGGAATATTGGAATCATAATTCGGATCATTTATGTCAATCGTGGTGCCATTGTAATCGGTCATATATTTGGGCTTTTTATCTTCTTCCATCCCAAACCGCATCAAGTACGCATCATACAGTATCTCAGCGGCATCCCTTCTTCTTAAAGCACCCTTACCAGAAAACGAAGTAAATTCCTTAGGAAGTCTCCATAGTTTCGCAATCGCTTCACAAAATTCTTCTATAGTGTAATCCTTCTCTGGATGAAAATATCCAAGACTGTCTTTTGAAAATATTCCAGCCTGCACCAATTTTTCAATTTGATTACGATAGTAAGCACCCTCACCTGTCACAGTGTCTATACAGATTTCTGGAAAAACTTCCGAATAATTTAACGTTTCTACTGCTAATTTCACTTTTGGAGTAAGTAATTTAAAGAGCTTATTTGCAACGATATTACCTTTTTTTGAGGCATGATAGATTTCCTCTGCCACAAGCCTGCAGTATTGTTTTGAAAGCGCTTCTTTGTAATGGGTACCATCTGCATGATTGTTTGGGTTGCCGTTTGCATAACTACCGTTATTTGTCTTCCCTGGAGTCTCTCCTGGTTCCAATGACATTACGATTGCCCGTGCAGCTACAGCACCAATTTCATTAAAATGTTCTACGCTTCGCTGATTTAGATCTAGTAATAAAGTTTCTGTATCAGCTGCTGCTTTTCGCATTACCTGCGGAAACTTACGGTTAGTAAAAGAATCTTCAAATACCGTATTATCTGCACAGCAAGCATTCATTCGAGTTACTGGTGTCACAAGTACCGGTATCATCCCACGGGATTTAATCGCTGGTAAGAAACGTTCGGTTATAAATTGATAGTACATTTCTTCGGTACTACCGCCGCCAAATCGAATTTTTTCTCCATCCGGATCAATTCCATCGTTTCTAGAACGTTCGTCGTTATGCCCAGACTGAAGTAATACAAAATCTCCAGCTTTACCCGTAAGCAGCATATCATTGAATCTTCCTTCAATATACATTGATTTTAAAGAACGTCCTCCATTGGAATAATTTATGACAGATGCAGCCGATAAATCAACCATCCGGTAAAAACACTGCCCCCATGCACTCATCGGTGCCTCCTCAAAAACATAGGACTTCGCAGTGGAATCACCTAAAATAAAGATCGTTGGCTTTTGGGCCTGTTCTAAACCAATTTCTTGAATCCGAATTGCCTTTATTCCAACTACAGTATCTTGTTTTAATGGCTCAACTTCGATATCAATAAATGGCAAGCCATTTACAAAGGAATAACTCCAGACGTTCTCTTTCCATACCGCACGGTTCTTTACTGGTATCAATTCTGCTGCATCCCAGTAATTATAATTTCGAATTCGATATGGATGCATCCCTGAGATACCGATGGAAACCGTATCTTGATTTCCAATGCATTCTACCTCAATATGGTGCGCTCCCTGCGGAAGTTCTACACGAAAAATCATACCTCCAAGATCATAATCGGTGGCATTCTCCCCATAAGACTCAAAACGTTTGTGATCCTCTTCCATGATACAAACTGCTTCGTCTTTTATGAATAATTTTGATAGTTCTACCTTACGAGCTGGAAGTGCACAATTCTTAGGAACAAAACCATAACCACCATTTACTTTATCATAGTATGGCACCACATTTTCAAAAGTTATATTCATTCGTAGCCTCCAAACTCTTATTTCTGTCGATATAAATCATAATTTTTCTGATAAATATCTAGCACCTTTTCAATCCCCATTTTCTTTACATTATATACAAAATTATCAAAAGTCGAGAGCTCCTCTTCCCCTGTAATGTACTTTCGCGTCATCTCTTCAATGTAGGCATTCATGTCTGTCATGATATTAGAGACAACATCATTTTCTTCAGAAGTAAAACAAATATTTGGCGGATATATCAAGGAACCATCGAAATCTGACCAAATCATTTCTGCCTCTAATTGTTCACTTGGATACATCTGAAGTAGAACCGTTTCTCCATCGTACTTCGGAAAATCATTATGAGCTATGGCATAACGATGAAGTTTCATATACTTATCATCTCCAAATTCCAAAGCTTCCGGTAGCAACCTCTTCTCTCCATCTACTACTTCATAAGTTTCACCTTCTATACCCCAAGTCAGTAAATTAGTACCTTCTTCACTATAGAAGTAATCAATTAACCGAACTACTGCTTCTGGATTTTTACATTGACTCGTCACAATAGTAACAGCTTTCCTAATGTGTGTTACTAACTCACTTCGCCCTACATATCTTCTACCATCTTCTGCCATCGGGTAAGGCACAGCAACAAAATCTGCGGTCTCATCCTTAGCCTGTAAGCTTGGGAGATAATATCTCCATGCATTATCTAAACCATAAAAAGAACCCGAGACATTGTTAATGATATTGGCGTCCGTCCATTTATTCGATAACGCAAATGAGCTCTTACTAAGTAACCCTTCAGCATACCAAGCATTCATCGTCTCCAGATATTCTTTATAGCTTTGTTCAATATAACCAAAGCTTACGGTGCTATCACTATTTATATAAAAAGAACCCAATACTCCAAAGGAGGGTGCAAAAATACTAATTCCCTTCCCATCAAAGGGAATTTCATCCTCCATACCATTTCCATTCGGATCCTTCTCTTTAAAAGCCTTTAATACAGTATACCAATCATCAATATTTTGTGGAATCTCAAGTCCTAATTTTTCCAACCAGTCCTTTCGGATGATTGGACCTGCATAGCACATACGATACCATTCTTCTTCTCTTTGTAGCGGATTAATCGATGGAAAATAAATCATCTTATCATCAAAAGTATAAACTTCCCTACGTATTTCTGGACGTTTTTCATAGATTTCCAATAAGTTTGGTGCATACTCTTTCACATACTCCGTTAAATCAATGGCTACCCCATCGTTATATAATTGATTTACCCCATTCCCATTGGCGTAGGAAATATAAGACCAAGAGATTACATCTGGCAATTTGCCAGAAGAAAGCATTAACTTATACGCATCCTCTCCATCATTAGGAGCTACAATAAACTGGATATCTGTACCTGTAGCTTTTTCTATTTCTTTGATTCCTTTTAAATTTTCATATAACTCTTCATCTTCCCCACGTATGTACCATGTCACTATTTGCTTTTCCTCTTCCTTCGCATCCTTATGCTTACACCCCCATAAAAAAGTTGAACATAAAGCAAGTACACCAACCCTTAAGAACCAACGTCTTGACATATACCTTCTCCTCTCGCCATCTTCCGCTCACAGAACATGGATTTTCATTTGTTTTAGGTAACTCTATGGCAATATTGTATCATACGGTAAAGGATAATTAAACTTCAGATAAGTGAGGCTGTCGATCCTCCTTAGCTCCCGAAAAATTCGTTCACCTTAGATTTCTCAACAGCCTCATAAAAACCAATTATCTTGCTAAGTATCTATCATATGCATCCTGATGAGCCTGAATAAGCTTATTGATGCCCATCTTATCTAGTGTGCTAAGATAGTTATCGTAGTTTGTGAGTGGTTCTTCCCCAGTAATAAACTTCAACTGCATCTCTGCAATGTAATCAGCTAGGTCAGTAGTAGTTCCAATTGCGGCCTCTCTCTCTGCAGGTGTTAATACAATAGAAGTTGGATACAGTAATTCTCTACTAGCATCTGCCCAAAGCTCACATGCACTTGTATACTGCTCACCCTTCGATGATGCAGAAAAATCATTTGAATCAATACGCGGGAAACCAACATGAGACATTGCATAAGAGAAAATTCTTGGGAATTTTCCATCATAGTACTCAATCACTTCGTTAGCATAGTCAGTCAACTGACGTGTTCCATCCGCTTTCGTCTCGTATGTTTCTCCTTCAATACCCCATGTTAATAATCTAGAACCTTCTTCACTGTACATATAATCGATAACGGTAGCAACCGCTTCTGGATACTTACAATCTGGTGTAATCAAGATCTGCTCTCTACCAATGTGTGTGAAGTAGGTGTTTGGTGTATACTTATTTCCATCTGCTGTAGTAATCCAAGGTACTGCTACTAAATCTGCATTCGGGTTCTTTTCAAGAACCTTTGGAAGTCTCTGCTCCCAATTGTTTGCAAGCCCCTTCCAAGAACCTGAGATATCGGCATAGATATTCTCGTCTGTAATACTAGAACTTACAGGCTTTCCATTCTCATCAAATACGTTTGCAATTAAACCTTCGTTATACCACTTATTCATAGTCTCTAGGAATTCCTTGTACTCTGTACTTGCTTGACCATATCCAACCTTGCCATTCTCATCAAGGTATACACCATTTAAGAAACCAAATGCTGGCATAAACATGGATATTGCACCTGCACCTGCATCAAAAGGAATCTCATCTTGTAAACCGTTACCATTTGGATCCTGTGTCTTAAATGCAGAAAGTACAGTATACCACTCATCAAGTGTTTTTGGTGCTTCAAGACCAACGTTTTCTAACCAATCTTTTCTCATTAAGAAGCCCCACCAGCTAATATCAAGTACGTCTTCTAACTTATTAAAAGTATTTAACTTTGTAAAATATAAATACTTTCCTTCATCATTTCTCATATCTCTTGCAAGTTCTGGATTCTCTTCAAGAATCTTCTTAAGATTTGGCATGTAGTTCTCGATTAGGTCGTTAAGCTCGATACATACACCTTCTTCGTTAAGCTTTGGTACACCACCAGAATAAACTTCATTGTGAAGATACTGAATTACATCTGGATAATTTCCACCTGCAATCATTAGTAGGTACTGTTCATCGATTTCACCATTGGATGGAGCGTTCACTACATTAAAATCAATATCGATTCCAGTTGTTTCCTCAATCTTATGGATACCCTTAAGATCTTTATAGAGATAGTTATTGAAGTCCGCTGCACCACCACGTATGTACCAGCTAACAGATACATCGTCTGGCCAAGTTTTCTCTGCTACTGGTGTAGGTGTTACGTTACCACTGTTATCCGTGTTGGTATTATTGTTTGATTCTGCTCCCTGTGTTGGTTTATTGTCCTTAACCTCATCAGGTGCTTTCTTAGCACAGCCTGCAAAGCTTGTAACTAACATAGCTGTCATTAATAAAGATGCTACAATACGTTTTGCTTTCATAATATTCCTCCCACATTGTCTAGTTTTTTAGAAAAAATTTATCATAATGCACCCCACATACATTACATTCCGGTAAGACCGGATCTTTCTACTCCTTCCATAAATTTTCTTTGTAAGAATGCATAAATGATCATGATACAAACAATTACTAAAAAGGTTGCAGCCATCAACATCGCTTCGTTAAAGATGATATTATCCATCTCTGACCCCATAATGACATCAAACTTTTCAGAATTCAGTAAGTTATATAGAACCGGAAGTCGGCTTGGAAGCATGAACTTTTCATGATCCGTAATATAAACACTCGGCTCAAAATAGTCATTCCAGTGCCAAACCATAGAAAGCACCAGACATACAAGCATCGAAGATCTTGCCATTGGCATCATGATGCGAAAGAAAGTACGAATAGCTCCACAACCGTCGATTCTTGCAGCCTCCTCCATCTCATAGGGAAGACTGACAAAAAATTGCCGAAACAAAAAGATAAAGAATCCTCCGCTAAGTCCAAAGCCAAAGAATGTTGGTATAATCAATGGTAAATAGGTATTTAACCACCCCCAGTTAGAAAACTGGATATACAATGGGAAAATAATTACTTGAATTGGGACTATCATAGCAAACACGACTAGGCCAAACAGTGCTCCCTTCCCTTTAAATTGATATCTTGCAAAAGCATATCCAGCGCAAGCACAACTGAACATATGCCCTATTGTTGCCAAAATACAAACCACAGCAGAATTTTTAAAGTAACGAAAGAAGTTTAGACGTTTAAATGCTATCACATAGTTTTCAAACTCTAATTTACTAGGAATCCACTTTACCGTAATGTTAATCAAGTCACTATCCGTCTTTAATGAGTCAACAATCATAATGATAAAGGGGTATAAAAATACAAATGCAAGATCGAATAAAACAAGATAAAATAGCAATGTTAATACTACATGCTTAGCTTTTCGTACAGTTGGATTAACCAAATTACGAGGCTTTATCTTTCCGATATGCGAGTAATCAAATTTTAGCTTCATGATGTTAACCCCTTTCTCCTATGTTATATACCTTTTTCCTTGTTATAATCATCGCAACCATACACACGATGAATGTAAAGGAGAAATATACCCATCCCATTGCTGCCCCACGGGCAAACTGTTGATTGGAAAAGCTCTCCGCCAAAATATAATCAACGATTGCATTATTAGAATCCGTAAAGAATGAAACCATCGTATAGATAAAGTTTAATAAGATTACTGGCGAGATCAAAGGAAGTGTAATCTTCCAAAACATCTCCCATGCAGTCGCACCGTCACATTTCGCCGCCTCATAAAGAGAGGATGAGATTCCCTGTAATCCAGCTAAAAATAGCACAATCTGAACTCCTGATTTCCATAAGATAACTGTGATTCGGTCAAGGATTGATTGAATGATTGGTGCTATGCTTGGCCCAAGTAGTGTTAATATCTTCTCTGGCACCATGATTCCTGAAGTGATACTAGTACTATCTGCTCCCATCCCTAGAAGTTGCTTCATAATATATCCAGACCCTAACAATACCGGTATAAAGAATGCCGTTCTAAAGAAGCTCCTTCCCTTCATCGGACGATTAATCAATATCGCAATAAGTAACGAAAATACTAATGTAATAGGAGTATTTAATAAGGTATCCTGGACTGACTTTAAGAATGTTGGAATGAATTTAATATCCCAAAAAAAGATATATTCATAATTCTTTACACCAACCCATTCCAATATAAATCCCTTAAGTTTCACAACCTCACTAAAGCTTAGGCGGATGGATATAAAGATTGGTACGATAAAGAATACACATAAACCAATAAGCCAAGGAGATAAAAAGAGCATGGCTTCTAACATTCTTCTGGTTTGCATCTTCATATGTTTCTTTTTTTTCATTGCCCCGCCTCCCTTACAACCGCATAATCCAATGCTTTAATGATAGTTCCATCCACAGTTACATCCTGATTAGAATAATTGACATAAACCTTAGTCTGGTTGGAATAGGTAACTTTATAAACCTCTGGAAGCACAGATTCATGACGAAGTATAGTCTTATTCCAAAGATCTCCTACTGCTCCTTGCATCTCAAGATAAACTGATATAACACGCTCTTTCCATTGGCTATATTCTGAGGAAAATAGACTATTGTATCCTGTATACATCAAATCTTTAGAACCTTCATAAGTAAGTTCAAAATAAGGAAGATAACCATACTCAATCCACTTTAGCTTCTCGCGTTCTAAATCACTTGAAAGATTTCCAGCAAGTCCAGTATAACCAGCCATACCATGGACAACCATTTGATAAAAAGGAACTTCCGTGGTAGTAAACATATAGCCTCGGTCATCACTAGGTATGTTAGTAATGCGGTCTACACTACCAAATACATACGAATTTCCTCCACCAACCGCAGTACTACCATAACTCTGATTTGATTTGTTCAGTATTTTCATCCAGTCTAGTTTACAATCTGATGCAGTTAAGTAGAGGCTATTATTGTAGTTATAATAGATATTGCTTCCAAGTCCATAGAAACGAAATCCCTCGATTCCAAGATTATTTGCCTTTTCCATCACAGAATAAGCAGCTTGTCCCACCAAGTTTGGACTTAGCAAAAATAATTCCTCGTCTGCATCCGTTAGAATCATATGATTTCCTAAATAAGCAACATCATTTCTTTTAGAAAATCCCTTATACTCACTTCTCGCTTCCATAAGATTTGCCTCTAGCATTACTGGAAAACCAAAGCTTTGGGCTGTTGAGATTAATTCTTTTAACTCAGATTCACCACCGACAGATGAATTCACTGGAAACTGTTTTGGTTCAGATTGATAACCATTTTTTGTCCAACCTTTGAGTGTGATATCCATGGCTAAGATACCTCCAGCTTGTAAACCAGTGATCATTTCTGCTCCTTGCAAAAAGGTCGTTGCTCTTTGAAACTCATTATACAAAAGACCTTTTTCCTCAATCCCTAAGAATAGGTCTAACATCATCGGCATGGTCCCCTCAAGGGCATAGCTAACACCCTCTCCCATCAAGTAGTTACGATAATTAGCTGCCATCTCACTATAATCCGCATTCCCGGTTGTAAGTAATCGGTAATAAATCTCACGGTCACCTAAAATTAGCTTTTCATCATAAGTAAGTACCTTTTTAGTCTTTACACGTGGATCTTCAAATCCCCTACGAAATAAAAATTGACACCAAATTCCATTCGCAGCAATAACATCATTGGAACAGTTTAAATTAATTCTACTGTTTTCTTCATTCCTAGTGATAATTGCTAAGAATCCATTTTCTTCTAACTTTGCACCAAAAACAGGAAGCAATACTTCTGGCTCTTCTTTCATAAAATCAATGGCCATTGAAGAATATTTCTCAATATTTCCATAGATGTTATAGCTCATTGCTTTCTCATTTTTATGTGAATTATCTGTAAACTCCATAATGGCACCAGATCCATCTGGATATAGATAATATCCTTCCGTCTGATCAGAGGCACCTGCAAAATATGGAAGCATATCGATACTGACAATTGAGAACTCACCCTTTTCCACAATTTCCTCCGAAGGTATCATGATACGAAAACCTTCCTCATCCAAAGTAAATAATAACGTAAGCTGAATTTGTGGTTGGATAAGATTATAGGTGACTGCAATCCCATCCTCTATATACTCCCCTACTGCGGTATACTCCATCGTAAGTAGTGGGGAGGCGACGATTGCTCCAAGTCCTTTTTTTAAGTTTGTGTAGTTTATATGAAACAGAGAGGAAAGTTTTTTTTGCCACATGGCATTGACCCCTCCTGTATCAAAACTTTCATCATTCATAGAAGATACCCAGGTAGTATTATTTTTCTTGTCCGTTAAGGTAAACTCCGAATAATCTTTTGTAAACTCCATTCGGTAACTTTCGTTTTCAATAATCTTTTCTTGTCCTTCATAGGTCAACATCAGGTCCTCACCTGTGATTACCGTCTTATTACTAAAGTCGCCTGAAGCTTTCTTACAACCGGTCAATGCCGCACCAAGTAACAGCACTGCAACGAGCAATAAAATTCTGTATTTTCTTACATGCTTCATGCCTTTCCTCCTCAGAATTTGTACCTTGCTTCCACAAGTACTTCCTTTACAAATGTAATAAACTGCATACTAATAGAGAAAAATAGTGCAACAGTAGCCCATATAATTGCAAAGGTAAATAAGGAAAGCAGGATGATGACCAGAGTCTTTTTACCCGAATAATGATTCAATTCCTTTAAGTTAATGACCATTAATAATAGAATCCATCCATATACCGCTGCTGAAAGACCATAGTATAATCCTCCCTGACTAGCCTCAAGCACTCGTGAAAGAAGTGTTAATGGTACAGAGAATACAACCAATGGCATCATGGAATAACTGATAGCAAGTGCAGCTTCTGATAACAATGTCTCACCATCGATTATGGTGGTTATAGCATAAGAAGCGATAGTCCAAGTCAACACCGGTACCACAATCTTAGAACATTCCCAAAGCATATTTGCATCTCTCACATCGATGGTCGCTAATGGGTAGTGTGTAAAGTAAATTTCTATAATTCGATTTACCACACAGATAACAAGTATAATAAGAATCGGGAGCTTACTAATCGTGGTTCGTTCCCTCTTGATATAGTTAAATGTTGTAATAGGATGAAACAAGGTCAAAATCGCTAGCTTTAATGATTTCATTACAAATCACCTCCAAATTCAATGCTTTTCGCCCAGTCCGAAGCTTTTTTCTTAATAAACCAAAAAAACTTAAAAAAACTAAACAAACCAATGGAGATGAAAGCCACAACCAAGGTGAAATTATTTCGAAAGTACTCATGTCGAAATTCGCTATATGCTTTCGAAAAACCTACCTTATCATCTGCTATGCGATACTCATTTAATGCTCCTAACCAGTTTTCTTCCTTACCCAGCACCTTAGCAATCCCTTTGTGCGCTAAAGCATAGTTAGAATCTATCGTAAGTACCTTTTGCCAGTACTCACGGGCTAAATCATACTCCCCATTCTCATGGTAGGTAACTGCTTGGTGCACCAATCGGATAAATTCCGTTGGTTCTAGGATTGTAATAGAGTTAGAACTGTAGTCAAGGACATAAAGAAATCCTTCAGCATCAACTGCAATACTTACTGGTATTTGATATACCCCCTCATAATCTCCTAGACCGCCAAACGCTGCCAACAGATTTCCCTGCTGATCATACTGGTATAACAGACCGGTATTTTTATCAATCAATGAGATAATACCATTATCAGCAACTGCCAAATCAGCGAAAAACGGCTCTACTAGTTCCTGCTTCCCCTCCATCTCAATCGTAAGACCGTATGTTCCGACTGGATAGGTATTGTTACCTACAGAATTTAATCGACGAATCTGATTGGATGTCTCTGTTGCTAAAACTCCATAGATCATACCATCATTCGCAATTAGAAAATTAGAATACGAAGTTGGCTCCTGTTTCAAAGTACGCTCTATCTGTGACTGACTACCAAACATACGAATGAATAGGCGATTTAAGCTAAATCCTACTTTAGAAGCACCAATATAACCATGAAAATCATTCTGTTGATCAAGGCTCATCAAGTTTGCACCCTTAAGTGCATATATATAACCCATGGAATTGACAAAGATTTTTTCAGGATCAAAAGTAAAGCTTGAATCTAATAACGAAGACTCTGGCTTTCCAAAAGACTTCACATCATTTCCATTCTGATCAATTACTACAATACGAAGATTTCCAGAATCCGCAATCCATATAGTACCATCACTATGAACATAAACACCCTTAGGTTTTTTAAATGTGTTTCCAAACGCCTCTGTATAGACAGAATATACTTTCCCATTTCTATCCATTTTTATTATTCTATTATTTTCTGTATCTGCTACATATAAATAACCATCCTTATCGATAAACAAATCCTCTGGATGATTCATAAATCCTGTCTCCCCAAGATTCTTGATGCTTCCCCATGCCGTATATGACTTTGGTATCGGAACAAGATTGTCCTTCGTATCTACCACATAGGACTGTTCTTCGGCCAGTACCCGCTGCGGTTTATAAAGCATACAAAAGCAAAGCAGGAATCCCAGTAATTGAAATACAATTTTTTTCATCGTTATCCATACCTTTCTTGACCATTCTTTCCATTACATCTTGATACCGGAATAAGTCATGGTTTCCATAACCTTACCACGCATAATTGCGAATACAATAATGGCCGGTGCTGTGGTGATGAGAGTTGCAGCACCAACAGTTCCTGCTCTCGCTATGACACCAGCACCACCAGCCAATGTTTGTAACGCTAGTGGAAGTGGCTTCATCGCATCACTTTGAATGAAAATTAATGGTGAGAAGTAATCATTCCAGTTACTCACGAAAGAGAATACCGCAAGTGTGCTCCATGCTGGTTTTAACAATGGCATTGCGATTTTCCAGAAAGTCTGGAACTCCTTGCTTCCATCAATACGCGCAGCTTCAAGAATTGAATCTGGTAGTTGCTCACAAAATTGCTTTACGAGAAAGAAGTTGTATGCTACTGCAATCTTAGGTATGATTAAGGAACCATACGTGTTAATCAAACCTAACTTATTTACTACCATGTAGTTTGGAATCTGCGTTACATGAGTAGAAAACATTAAAGCTGCAAGAATGATTGCAAAGATTATTCCCGAACCTGATGGTTTATGTTTTACAAGGCCATAAGCACCCATACTACAAATAATAATGCTCAAAAAAACTGTTGTTGCCGTCGTAAATAAACTATTAAAGATATATCTCGTAAATGGAACAACTGATGCACTTAGCGAAGTAAGTAGGTCTGTAAAGTTCTTAAACGTTGGATTTTTTACTATAATCCTCGGTGGATAAATATAGAGTTCCTCCGTTGGCATCAACGATCGGCATACCATCGCAACCATCGGCAACATTGTAAACGCCACCAGACAGGCAAATAAAAGGTACAGCATCATCTGGGAGAGCTTAAATCTTTTGAATTTTCTTTTCATATTGTATGTCCCCCCTAATCTTCTGTTTTAAAGATACGCATGCAAATACGGCCCATAGTAAAGGTAATAACAAAGAGTGCCATTGCAATCGCAGAAGCATATCCCATATTAAATCTTGTAAATGCAAAATCATACAGATGAGCCACAATTGTATGTGCCGAATAGTTCGGGCTTGGCATACCAGCCACCGCTGTAGCAACATCAAATACCGCAAAAGATCCTACAATAGAGTTTATAGCACCAAACAAAAGCTGTGGTTTCATCAATGGCCAAGTAATCAATCTCAGCTCTTGAAACCTACTGCGAATTCCATCCACACGCGCAGCTTCATAAAGTGCCGGATCGATATTTTGAAAACCCGCTAAGAATACAAGGAATCCTGTACCCATACTCATCCAGATAGAAATCAGCATAACAACACCTAAAACAAATGCTGAATCCTTTGTCCACAAGACTGGTTCCGTTATGATACCAATCTTTAAAAGAATATTATTTAAGTATCCATAGCGGTCACCAGAGAAGAAAATTAACCAAATTGTTGACATTGCAACACCACTCGTTAGTGACGGTGCATAAAATGCAAGGGATAAAAATCCTCTTCCTCGCTTTACAAGCGTAATCGTCCACGCCATGAAGAACGAAGCCATATATCCAATTGGTCCGGTTATTAAAGCGAATACCATTGTATTTTTCAGAGAAACCAAGAATACCTCATCATCAAGGATTAAGCTCCTATAGTTGCTGATTCCGACGTAATCTGGACTCTGTATCATGTTATAATTTGTTAAACTTGTTCCCATCGAAACCGCAACTGGTATGATGGTAAAGATAAAGAAGAGCACTAAAAACGGTAAAAGGAAGAGGTATCCTGTCTTGTTTTTTCTGATCCAAGTCTTTACCCTAGCTTTGGTTGTCACATCTGACATATCCATTACCTCCTATTCCTCTAACCCAAATTCAATACGTTTTGTCAATAGCTCCTGATTGATGTCCTTTACCGCTTCTTCAAGTGAGTCTCTAGCATTCTCACTATTTAAGATAACGCGATTCCATGCATTGATAATATGACGTCCGGTGAAGTAACCCCCTGGTACAATTGGCTGCTCTACTGCAGCTTCCATCTGGTCGCGTATAATTGAAATATCATCCATACTCCATGGCAAGCTGTAAAAAGCTTCAACATTCGCTGTATTCCAACGTGCACCAGTACCTAGAAGTGCCTCAAGCTCTCGTCCGTACTTCATCTGAGTTTCTTCACTCATCCACCACTGAAGAAATTTCCAAGCTGCTTCTTGCTTATCCGATTGTGCTAAAATGATAGATGCAGTGGAAGACATAGTTCCTACCGTATTGTTAATCGTTCCATCCTCTTTTGGTATGCCTGGTACAGGTGCGACACCCCAACGCCCATATAGCTCAGGTGCACTTGTAAGCAATTGCATATAAGTCGTATAATTACCGATACCAATTGGCATGGTTCCCGTTCTCATACGTGTGAAGAAGTTGGACTCTTCATCCACTCCATAGTTACTATAAAGATCTGTCCACATTTTAAATGCACTATAGCCCTGGGCTGAATCTAATGCACTGAACTCACCATCTTCTGTATAATAACTTCCGTTTTTCTGAAGTAGAAGCATTGTAAAAGCTCTCAGTGCACCTGGTGAATTTGAAGAAACAGAAGTATCTACCGGTAGTGCGAAAGACATATTGTTTTCGTATAAAACCGGTAACGCATGAGCCAACAACTCATCCCAAGTCTTAGGAATATCAACACCAAGCTCCTCCATAATATCCTTACGATACATCATGACTGTAAAGTCCATTGTTTCAGGAATCGCATAGATTCCATCCTTATATCCATACGGAGCAAATGAATTTTCATAAAATTGAGATGCAAGTTCGTTAAAGTCCGGAAACTTAGTTAAATCCACTGCTGCCTCACGAAATGCAAATTCCGATGGTAGGTTATAGTCCACACTCAATGCTACATCTGGTGCATTCCCTGATGTAATTGAAAGCATTAATGTATTTACAGAACCTGTGGTAAGCTGATTTCCTGGTATGACATTTAAGTTAATCGTAATCCCCGTTTCTGGTGTGAATTGCTCATCTGCCATCTCTTTTAGAAGCTCTCCCCACTCGGCACCTCTAGCAATCCAAACATCCAATACTATATTTTCCGTCTCAGACTCTTCTACTCTACCTACACTGTCATAATCCTTTGTGAAAGATAGTAGGAAGTTTGATATTGTAACCCATGACTTTGCCCAGAAACTAGATTGCTTCACTATAAATTCACTCTGGGGTGAAGAGATACTAATATAATCAATGCTAAGCGGACATTGCTTAATGGATGTAATATAGGTACCAAGATTTGTCTGAGCTGTACTTAGATCTCCAAGAGCCTTTGGTATTGTATCTACGTCTTTTGCAAACCCACGTAAGATGTCGATAATCTGACGATAGTTATTCTCCATAGAAGTACGCTGATTCGAGATATTACTCAAAAGGTCAGCACTCAAAGTCAATCGGTCTGCCAAAAAAGTTAGCTCTTCTGAAAGCCCTGGCATCGTACGATAAAGTTCATATTCATAGTTTGGATCCGGCTCTGTACCGATAATTTTAGTAATATCCCTTGTCATATCTGATAAATAAGAAACATCATCAATAGTCTGCTCGATGATTTGCTTAAAAGGACCTATTTTCACAGTCATGGAAAGTTCATGCGTTCCTTCCGTTAGATAAAATAAATAAGCCTCGCCCTTCTCATTTGAAAGGGTTTCCCCATACCAATCATTACGATATTCAAAACGATATAATTTCATCTCTTCAAAAGGAATCTCACCGTCAATCTCAATTTGACGATACGATGGCATACCTGCGTCTGTGGATTGGGCTACTTTCATGTTTATCTTATAAAGACCATCCTCTGGTACGTTAAACTTCCAAGTTACTTGTTGGTTTCCTACTCTCCAACGATATCCACCAAGGACATTTAAGACACGAGATGTCATATTGTATGGAACTGTATTCGGATCCGTATTGTTCTCTCTACGAATCACCGAATCATTACGATAAGCACTGTTTTCTGCTTGGAATTCAACCGTTGATTCCACTGCAGCTTCCTGATAACCATTTGACTCATAAGTTTTTCTAAGTTCCTCGAAACTTAGAATCTCCTTCGTCGGTACAATACGTGCCTCACTCACTGCCAATGCTTGGTCTATATGCTCAAGTGTCACAGTGTGGTTTCCTTTAGTCAGATACAGCATCAGAGGATCCTCAAAATATCCTTCCGCATCCGATATGAGTACGGTCTGCCAGATAAGCTCCTCTTCCTGTTTTGGCCAAACCTCATCTCCAATGCTATTAATCTTTACGTTACCATCTTCTATGTATCTACGATAAAGGTAAATGTTACGTGCCTCGTCATATGGTAGCTCCCCATCAAGATAAAGACTACGTTGCACTTTCGAACCATTACCATCAAGCGTCATATAATCAAGTTCTAAATTGTACAAGCCTTCCGTCTCCACGGTAAAGTTCCAAGTTATTGAGTTGTTTTCTTTTCCCGTATATATCATTTGTCCAGTCTTGCCGTTTGTAGCATCCTGTAGTTTTGCATCTCCGCTCAAGGTTGCTTTATCCGGAGATAATATAATCTCATCCTTTCCGCCTTCCACTCCCTGTGTCTTCCATTTCATCAAGTTTGTGGAATATCTTGACTCAGAGCCTTTGTTTGCTACCTTAAGCTCTTCCAGTCGTTCTTCGGAAAATATCGTCTGCTTTGTTTTCTCCTGATTTTTCATATTCTTATACTGAAAGAAACCAACTATGGCTGCTATTGCAACAATCCATAGGATTATCTTCTGTATTTTCTTCTTCTCCATACGTTTGCATAACCTCCATATCTGACTACAATCTTCTTAACATGCTTTCCATTGAGCTTACCTAAAGCAAGGCTGCCAATCATCTGCGCCAGATAATATCTTCTCAACGGTGTATTCCAAGACTTCCTGTGCATTCAATTGCTTCGACCACGCCACTCTTTCGTTTAAATTGCTTCTAAGACCAGTAGTACCGTATTCCAGATATCGTGTTGTCTTCTCTCTCTCCGACTGTGACCAATTGTGCCAACCTTCACGTTTCATTTGTTCTTCCATGTGACAGTACAAAAAAGCAACATTTGCAAAATCTCTCCATGGCCTTCCTAAATACACCGTTTCCTTTTTACCTACACCAGTCAGCTTACAGCCAAGAAAAACATAACCAAACCTAGTACTCTCATTAGTAGATGCCGCGGTAATAAAACCATTGGTATGACCTTCTTCAACATGACGGTCTAAAGTATAAATCTCACAATTTTCAAAAACTGCGGTACCACCACCAAAGATATAATCCACATCTCCTTCTATATAGCAATCCTTAAAGTACATGCGATGTTCTATTCCTTCTCCAGCACCATCATGCTCTGCCTCATTAGAGTTACCAGTATAGATGGTATCCTGTGAACCAAGAAACTTACATCGATGGAAACAAACACGATCCGCATTGATGAATAATGCCAATGCTTGTCCTGCTACTGCACCCGGTCCTGCTGCGTTTTCAAAGGACACATTAATTGCCGTAAAATTCTTAGCAGCAATCATTGTGGTAGCCGTACGAAAGGTACCAATTGGTTTCCCATCCTCTCCAATGTCATTTGCCCCAACATCATAAGTGATAGTAACCTTTCCTATCCCAACAAGAGTTATATTAGGAGAATCTACAATAATACGCTGCCTATATCTACCTTCTCTTATATAAATGGTTACATTCTCTTTATTATTTTTTGGTATGGAATCAATGGCGCTTTGAACATCCTTAAAGTCACCCTTTCCATAATGTGAAACTACAATTGATTTCATTTCATCCTCCTAAAGATTTCTAACTCAAGTAATAAACAACCTCTTGAATCATTTTTTAGTTTCATAGCACTAGAAGCAACTCTTGTTACTACCGGTTAAGGTTCAAAGAATCGTTTGTCTAAATTTAATAAAAAAAAGTAGAATTTACAATCTTCATTTTATTAGAATGCATAAAACAGACTAGATTTTAAGTCTTATCTTCGATTTTTTCGTAACCTAAAAAAATGAATATACAATAAGAAGACCTTGCAAATCCTAGGTTTGCAAGGTCTTCTTATAAAAAATTGCATATATCCATAACGTTTCATAAACTTTTCATATGAATTCATGAACAAAAAATTGAATGTTACCATTGCTTTTTTTATTCATACAAGCTAAACTATATAGGCATTAAAAAAATAATTAATGTATTTTTGCATAAACAAAGTCACTGGAGGCTCTAAATGTTATCAAATTGGTCAATGTCAAAAACATTCTTCAAGTATCTGATTTCTTATCTTACTGTCTTTTTCCTTGGCATCGGGATATTTGTCTTGTTCATACAAGGATATCTGATAACGGTCATCCGATCACATGTTATCAACTCACACCAGCTTGCCTTAGAACAGACAGCCAACATGCTAGATAATGAATTAGATTCCCTCTATAAAATTGATTATCAAATCTCCACCGCGAATGATAATCTGCATTCACTCTTTCTCACTGAGGATACACTTTCAAGAGATATTAAAATTGTCGATGAGTTATCCAATTACATAGCTTCCTCTTCCTTTATTAATGAGATAGCGCTATTAGGACAAAACAATGAATTTGTTTATACTTCTTCCGGTGTATATCCAACCGAATTATACTTCATGAACATTTTTCATTATAGTGAGATTGAAAATCCCAAAGATACTTTTCTTTCCATAAAGCAACGTTCCATAAGAAGAAGTGAGCCACTCAAAGAATCGGAACGATATATTACTTTTGTTAATCCTCCCTATTCCCTCAGTAATTTTCCAACTACCACAGTATTATTCATGGTAAATGAACAACAGATTAAGAAACTTTTATCAAGCTATATAGACAACGATTCCTCTTTTTTAATTTTAGATAAGGATGCTAATTCTATTCTTACTTATAACTCCTTTGATGAAGATAATTTAAAAGATATTTATTCTCGCTCTATGAATAAAGAGTACACGGAATATAAAATAGATGATATTAACTATCTAGCTCTCTCTTCCCCGTCTAAAATCATGGATTGGGAGTATGTTGTACTTTTACCAAACAATATTGCCATCGAAGGTGTTCGTTACATACAAAATATCTTCTATTGCCTACTTGCCATTGCCTTAGTAATAGGAATCATAGCTATTTGGCTTTATATGCGTATAACTTACTTACCAGTGAAGCGGCTTAGCAAGTATACCTCCGGTTTTATCAAGAACGATAATGGTGACGAGATTGAATCCTTACGTGAAGTTATGGAGCACCTTTACACAGAAAATAGTTCACTGGTTCATACCTTAAAAAACAGTGATTCCATACGTTCCTTAAGAGATGCATTAATATTTTCTGCAATTAAAGGGCAGTTTGCATCGGTAGATCAATTTAATCAATCAGGGAAAAATCTAAACCTTACTCTTTCTGCCCCTAACTATCAAGTTCTCTTACTCAGGGTGCTTTCACAGCAAGAGTCTGAAGTAACTCGTGATGACATCCAAAAGGAGTTAAGCATTTTATTTTCAGATGATTATGAATTCTACTTCCGTGAACTATTTGAGTCGAATCAATACGTGCTTTTAATGGCCTTTTCAAACGAAATAGTGAATAGTTGTTACAATACTTATGACATACTAATTGAGCATCTTCGTAACCAAAGCATACTCGTAACATTAAGTGCTGGACAGATCTATCAGGATTTTTCAAAGCTACAGACCTCCTATTTAGAAGCAACTCTTGCAATGCGTGAATTATTTACTACAGGTCCAGGACACACGATTCGATATGATCAAATGGAAAACGACTCTGATCTCATGATCTATCCAATGCAGGAATTTGAAGATATGAAAACGAGTTTAATACAGGAGAATTACGAGGAATTTCATAATCTTGCAGATAGCTTATTTGAGAATTTAAAGAAACGTCCTCTACCGGCTTATTTCGCTAAGGGCCTCTGTAGCAATATCACTTACTTGTTGCTCACTAGGTCAGGCCAAAATACTTTGCAATCGATTATTAGTAAGTTGCATTTATTAAACTATTCAGAGTCATTGGAGGAATACCAGCATTTGCTCCATACTATTCTATCCTCAATCAAGAAAAATACTGATAAATCAAAGGATTCTGAGCATTCACTCATGGATCAGATTCGTAGATACATTGATGAAAATTATGATAACTGTAATTTTTCCTTATCTGATACTGCAATTGCATTAAACATGAATAGTTCCTATCTTAGTCAATATTTTAAAGCCCAGGCCAACATGACATTAAATGACTATGTAACCCTCTTACGTATTAAAAAAGCAGAGAACCTACTAAAAAGTACATCAATCCCTTTAAATATGGTTGCCGAAGAAGTTGGTTACTATAATCCCAACAGCTTTATCCGTCGATTTAAGCAAATCACTGGTATAACTCCTGGTGAATATCGCAAGCAGTGTAATATGAATGCGCTGACAGAAGCTCCCCCTAAAGATTTTGGAGGCTTATCTGACTCTTCTTTGCTTAACGACTTCTAACATAAAAAATGGGTGTCGCAATATAGATTGAAAACTATATTGCGATACTCATTTTTTTTTACTTTCTTTTAAAAACATAAAAAAATCACATTACTTCAAAAAATCACATTTTCTTTTTAAAAAATCATATTTCCTCAAAAAAATCATATTTCTTCAAAAACATGTTGACAAGCCCAAAAATGTGTGATAAGATCCCATCTTTGACAGTTCAAATGTGGAAAATGCTGTTGTTATCAGCATTTTCCGTATTTTTAATAGCGATAAAATGTAGCTATATATTATTACTTTTTCTTTGTGCTTCGAATAATGCTTTTCATCT
>JAEWHR010000003.1 GCA_023387655.1 Bacillota bacterium | reverse complement strand
TACATCATCTACCAATGACACTTATTTACTCATTTAATTAATATCTTTTACAATATATCATCCAATCACGTCTGATAGTCTATTCTATGACTGTAAGGGATTACCACACTGAATGCAGAAACTGTCTTCTTTTTCCATCTCTGCTTTGCACTGAGAACAAAATACTTTATTAGGATTACTCGCGGAGTAATTTTCTATTAATTAAAAAAGCAGATTAGGAATCTCCTAATCTGCTCTCGCATAAAGCAAGTAAATATCATAGATTAATAATTTTATCATCATTTATTGAGCTGCTATCTTCTGCTCAAGAATTCCAATTAATGCATTTCCACTACTGGTATGAGAACGTACCACATCAACTTGATTCTTTTCTGCCTCAGAAAGAGCACACCGAATCATCTTGTGGGATACTGTATTGGTAAATAGTACAATCAAATCAGGAGAACCTATCTGGTCCTTTAATTTATTTGGCATCTGAGTAAAAATCTTTGCCTTACATTGATAAGTTTGACAGATCTTTTTATATTGACAAACCATACGGTCATGACCACCAATGATAACAACACTCATACACTGCCTCCTTTTCTCATTACCATAGTAGCTATATTTTTATGTGTAGGGAATCCACAAGCACTAAGTCCGGTTTCCAATACCTTCTTCCATTCAGCTTCGGAGAGATGGTAGGTAGTATGATCCTCTAATACAATTGACAGTTCACTATTTGGTGTAATTAAAAAAACCTGATGATTCTTTTCATTCTGGGTTTGTCTTAATTCCCTTTGAACCTCATATAAGGGTACATTCGTGATTTCCGGAATCATTGTTTGAATATTTTTGCGTTTAAGAATCCCGATTTCTTCTAATGTGTTGACGAATCGATAAATAGTTGCTAAACCAATGTCAAGATTACTTTGCCTTGCTTTAACATATAATTCTTTACAACTCGTACATTCCTCATTAAGAATAATATCAAGAAGTATAATTCTTTGTTTCGTAATACGGCATCCTGTATCTTTCAGTTTTTTCAGTATTTGATCTTTTAAGCTCACAGTCACAACAAACTCCTATCACTTACCTGTTAATCCTATTTTTACATCTTTTTAATGGCAACTACCACCACATTTGGAACAGTCACAACCACAGGATCCAACCTTTCCTTTTTTTCTATCATTATAAATGCTTCGGCATACAATCGCTAAAATTGCAATTACAACTAGTAAAACAAGAAATGTTCCCATCTTAGCCTCCATTCTGGCACTTTAACACCATATACAACAATAACCTTTGTGCGCTTTATACACACCAATCTATTTTATTTTGCTGATAATTCTTTGCTTGGTCGAACCAATAAGTAAAGGAAAATCGCGAATACAGCTATCGCAACAACTGTCAGTAGGCCAAAGGTTCCTAAACTAATCCATGATCCGAATTGAAAAATTATAAATGCTACAAAATAAGCAAATCCTGTCTGGTATAGAACCGCAAACCAGAACCATCTTGCATTATTCATCTCTCTACGAATAGCTCCCATTGCTGCAAAACAAGGAGCACATAATAAATTAAATACTAAGAATGCATATGCTGCAATCCCTGTCATACTTCCTGCAAGTGTACCCCATATTTCTGCACCGTCTTCTGCAACTTCTCCAAAGCCATATAACACACCAAAGGTGCCAACGACATTTTCCTTCGCAATAAGTCCCGTAATCGTTGCAACAGTTGATTTCCAGTCACCAAATCCAAGAGGAGCAAATATCGGTGCAATGATCTTACCAAATGCAGCCAAAACACTGTCATTCATATCTTCAACCATACCAAATGCTCCGTTTGCAAATCCAAAACTTTGAGCAAACCAAATAAGTGTGGTGGAAAGTAAAATAATTGTACCTGCCTTTTTAATAAAGGAAGAACCTCTCTCCCACATACTTCGAAGTATATTGCTAACCGTTGGCATATGATATGGAGGTAACTCCATAACAAAAGGAGAAGGATCCCCCGCAAACAGTTTTGTCTTCTTTAAAATGATTCCTGATGTAACAATCGCTGCTATACCAATAAAATAAGCACTTGGAGCTACCCACCAAGCTCCATCAAATAAAGCACCAGCAATTAAGGCGATAATTGGTAATTTAGCACCACATGGAATAAATGTGGTTGTAATAATCGTCATCTTTCGATCTCTATCATTTTCAATTGTACGGGAGGCCATAATTCCAGGGACTCCACATCCGCTACCAATTAACATTGGAATAAAGGATTTACCAGATAAACCAAACTTACGGAAGATTCGGTCCATAAGGAAGGCAACGCGGGCCATATAACCACAGCTTTCAAGGAATGCAAGAAAGAGGAATAACAATAACATCTGTGGCACAAAACCAAGTACCGCTCCTACACCACCAATCATACCATCAAGAATTAAGCCTTGTAGCCAATCTGCACAACCAATCGCTACTAATCCTTGTTCAGCTAATACTGGTATTCCAGGTACAAATACTCCAAAGAAGGAAAACCCTTCTCCAAAAATACCATCGTTCACTAAATCTGTAACCATACCACCTATAGTTGTAACAGATACATAATAAACTAAAAACATCACTACAGCAAAAATAGGTAGCGCAAATAATCGATTTGTTACAATTCGGTCAATTTTATCGGATGTGGATAACTTTTCTTTTGCATTTTTTTGATAACATTTTTTTGTTATATTCGTTAGGAACATATAGCGTTCGTTTGTAATGATACTCTCTGTATCCTCATCAAACAATTCTTCAAGTTTCGTGATTTCAGCATTTACTGTTGGTAAATTCCTATACTGATTCTCAATCTTATCGTCCTTTTCCAATAATTTGATGGCTACAAAACGCTTTTGTTCCAATGGAATCTCAATAGGTAGTCTTTCTTCAATACTTTCAATAGCTTCTTCAACTTCTAAAGAAAATCTAGGTGATTTTTCGATTAATTTCTTACTCTTTGCTAAAGCAACTGCTTTCTTGGCTAAGTCAGATATCCCTTTTCCCTTTAAAGCCGATATCTCAACGATTTCACAACCTAATTCCTTCTGGAGTTTTTCAATATGTATCTTATCTCCGTTTTTTTCTACAACATCCATCATATTGATTGCCATAATAACTGGAATCGATAATTCGAGAAGCTGAGTTGATAGGTATAGATTACGTTCTAGATTCGTTCCATCGATGATATTAATAATGGCATCCGGCTTTTCTCCCATCAAATAATTTCTCGCAACAACTTCTTCCAAAGTGTACGGAGATAGTGAGTAAATTCCCGGAAGATCAGTAAGAATTATATCTGTAAACCCTTTTAATTTACCTTCTTTTTTTTCTACAGTTACCCCTGGCCAGTTTCCAACAAACTGATTTGAACCGGTCAAAGCATTAAATAAAGTTGTTTTTCCACAGTTTGGATTTCCTGTTAATGCTATCTTAATTGACATGTTTTAAGCCTCCCTATTTGTTCCATTCCTGATTCTTTTATTTCTCAATCCTATTGCTGAATCCGTATTGGATCTAATCGATTTATTTTCTATTCTTATAGGATTTAAGACGTAAATACTAATCAAGTCTCTACGACAAAATGTTTCATGCCGCTTATCTTGGTTAGTTATTTCTAACCTTAGAGGAAAAAAAATTATTCTACCTCTATCATTTCAGCATCTGCTTTACGTAAAGATAAGGAATATCCCCTTACGCTTAATTCTAGTGGGTCTCCAAGAGGCGCCACCTTATTTACAGAGATTTCTGTACCTTTGGTTATCCCCATATCCATAATACGTCGTTTCACAGGACCTGTACCGTTGATTTTCACAACTCTTATTGTTTGCCCACATGGAACTTCTCTAAGTGTCTTCATGCTCCTACCCTTCTTTCCTTTTACTACATTTATAATGCACTCTTCAAATCATTTGAGATTCTATGATTCTTAAGAACGATACTTTGATTTATGAATATCAAATACTCAGAATCATACTTTATTTACCAATATCAAATACTCAGAATCATACTTTATTTACCAATATCAAATGATTTGGATCATACTCTGTTTTTTTCAATATGAAATGTATTAAATCATTCATTACGCTTGAACCTGAATCATAATTTTACTTGCCAAATCCTTGTTTAATGCAATTCTTGACTCTTTAATGTTAACAATGATGTTACCACCAAGTTCTGAAACAATTGTTACAAAGCTACCGGTTACAAAACCAAGACTTTCTAAAAATCTCTTGGTTTCTTCTTTACCACATACGTTCTTTATAACACTTACTTCACCCTTCTTCGCCATGGATAACGGCATAACTTTCACGTCCTCTCTTGCTATGTACTTTCTTTACTCTGACGGTTAGTATATACTAACTTTCGTTTGATGTCAATAACATTATTGATAATTTTTCTCATTTATCGCTTGATAAAGAAAAGAAAAAAAGACGCATCACATTTTAGCTAAAAAACTAATATGTGATGCATCCATATAATGTTCTTAAAATAAGAGGAACTCATTCAATATCATTAAAGATTAGATGATATTCAATCAATATCCTTAGGATTTGATAACATTCATTCTGTATCCTTATAATTAGATGGTATTCATTCTGTATCCTTAGGATTTGATGACCTTCATTCTGCATCCTTATAATTAGATGGTATTCATTCTGTATCCTTAGGATTAGATAACATTCAATTAATACTCTTACAATTAAATGGTATCAAACCGGATTTGCAGGCTAAACTTTATTTCTTCTTCTCTTAATTGATATTGTTCTGCTAACTCCGGTCCACAGGAAGCTGAGCCAATTCCACTCATCTTATAATCAATACAAAGAACGGTATCTTCACTTTTTACAAGTTCATAATTATGGCGTTTCGCTTCTAGCTCCTCTTGTGTATATCGAGATGCTTGGAAAGAAAATGTATCTTTACTAGTAACATATATTTGATCCTCCGTTTTATTTTTTAAACTCACAAAACGGGATCCAAAATGGCTAGAATTTTCTTGAGGTTTTATATTGTTTTCATACATACGGCCTACATTGTTATGGAATTTAGCAAAATAGGATGCCCTATGTTTATCAATATAACTTTCTCCTGGTCCATAGCCGAGATATGTTACTTTTTCATACCCACATGGTAAGAAACAACGAATACCAAATCGAGGCAAGAACGGCATTGCAAGATTTCGTTTCGCATCTATCGCCAAGGTAAGAATTCCATCTCTATCAATGTTCCATACCACACTGCCCTGTAGGATACGTTGAATGTGTACCGCCGTAAGAGAGAACTCGCTATCAATTGTAATACTACCAGTGTCCTGATTTTTTGTTACTGTAGTCTTATATACATGAGTGACTGCTCTATCATATCCTGCTGCCTTCCAATCATTGGCGTGTTTCTTGTCATTATCAATTAAAGCTCGCCATATATTAAACTCCATTGGCTTTGTTAACCGAGATTTTTGATTCCAAACAATGGAGTCAAACAGACCAGTGAATTTATTATAAACATAATGAAAGTTTGCATGATAAATTAGTAATTTATTCCCCAAGTCCTCCACATGGATTTCATCGTTTTCATGCTCTATCTTACCATTATCATGACGTCCCTCTGACTTTTCATTTCTCCAAAACTCTTTTCTCATTGGTTCTTTTACTAATAACTGATCAAATCCTAAAGGATGATTTCTAGGTGTCAGAGGTTTTGTAACTTTTTGAAGGTAAGTTACGTTAATATGAAGATAATCACTTTCTTTCACCTCAACCTCATTTAGCTGTGGAATATCAAGCTTAATATTCACACTACATCTTGGAGGAATATCAGGACAATCTTGTCTTTGATTTGCAACCACCTCACCATTTTTAAGTATCTCAACGTTAATATCTATCAAGTCCTTAGCGTTCGTAAAATCTAACCAATTGGTTAATGTTATTTCATAAGGATACTCTGTTGAGACAAGTTTCGCACGGATTGGTCGGATCGCATTTTTGTATTCCAAAAGTCCCTGATGTGGAACTCGATCTGGAGACGTAAGTCCATCCACACAGAAATTACTGTCGTTAGGATAGATATCAAAATCATCTCCGTAGTAATACTTATTAATACCCTCTTCCGTCTTTCCCATATAGATTCCATGATCACTCCATTCCCAGACAAAACCTCCGGCAATACGATCTGATTCGTAGAATAAACTAATATAATCTTCAATATCCCCAGGTCCATTTCCCATTGCATGAACGAATTCACATTGTAAGAATGGTTTTTCATTTGGTTTTAATAGATAATCTCTGATTTCGTCTACCGATGCATACATCCTACTGTATACATCAATCATAGAGGTGTCATTTTTATGGTCACCTGTTTCATGTATACTACCTTCATAGTGAACTAGTCTGGTTGGATCTAATTCTTTTAGATATCTACCGGTATCTTCAAACGCTTTACTATAGCCGGCTTCATTGCCCATAGACCACATAAAGATAGAAGGATTGTTTTTATCACGCATTAGATTACGCTCATTACGATCAAGAATCGCTTCATAAAACATCGGTCTTTGGACAATATCGCCATACGTCTTATCATAAGCTCCACCATAGAAACTTACTGCCCCATGAGCCTCTAGGTCTGCTTCCGCAATTACATAAAATCCATACTCATTACAAAGGATCGGAAACCATGGAGCATTCGGATAATGACTGGTACGAATTGCATTGATATTATGTTCCTTCATTAAAATCATATCTTTTCTAGCTTGTTCGTAACTAATCGTAAATCCAGTAATCGGATCCATATCATGACGGTTAACACCCTTTAGCTTTATTGCTTTACCATTGATTAAGAGAACACCATCCAAAATATTAATCTCTCGGATTCCAATCTGCTGTGTAATCAATTCATCTTCTGTAATCATAATAAACGTATAAAGATATGGTTCTTCCGCATTCCATAAAATTGGATTACTAACTTCAAATTCAAAACTTGTCTCCTTCGTAAACTGCTCCCAAAGAACAGCCCCCTCAGCATCCAATAGCTGATAATGAGGGTTTCTAAGTTCTCCTATATTGTTCAAGATAACATTAATCTTTGCAAAACGGTTATCTTTCGTTAGGTTTGTTCTTATACTATAGTCCCACACATAATTTTCAGGGCGATACATAAGGTAAACGTCGCGGAAAATTCCACTCATACGAAACTTATCTTGATCCTCTAGATAACTGCCATCGCACCACTTTAAAACGATTACGTGAAGTTCATTTTCTCCCTCTATGGTAAATGGTGTGATATCAAACTCACTTGTTGAGTGAGACACCTGACTATATCCAACAAACGTTTTGTTAACATAGAGATAAAAACAGGAATCCACACCTTCAAAATTAAGAAATTGTTGATACTGCCTTTCCTCCTTCGTTAAATAAAAGTTCTGGTGATACAATCCCGTAGGATTTTCATTCGGTACATAAGGTGGATCATATGGGAATGGATATTTTATATTAGTGTATTGGTTATAATCGTATCCTTGTGTTTGCCAACAGCCAGGAACTTTGATGCTGTCATAGACAATGTTTCCCTCCTTCGTAAAATCTTCTATTTCAAACGGACTTTGATATAGTTTAAATTCCCAATTGCCGTTAAGTAATTTAACACGAGAAGATTCACGAAAAACGGAAACTTTAAGAGTATCCGTTGATACTTCCTCCGTATCTTGTGGTATGTAATAACTTCGTGTCGACGCTGTTCCTAAATGTAAAACTTCAGGGTTTTGATAATATGGCATCAGTTCTAATCGCCCATTCGAAGACGATTTTACATCGCTTGGTGTTTGATAATTCATGAACTATTCCTCCTTATTCCGTTTTAATATAATAGTATCTGACACTATTATTATAAGTAATTTAATGAATTAAGGAATATCCTTTACTTGCAATTACATGCACAAAGTTTTCACTTCATTGACAGTTTCGTCCTTTGCTAATACAATGATTATGTGGTAGAGAAAGGAAGGTGGAAATCACATGTTGTCCATTACTGGTTACGATAGTAATAAAAAAGATTTTGATATGGTTTCTGAAAAAGATTATTATGTACACTGTTGTGGTCATTATAAATTAATTACAAGACAAGAATTTATCACTACTCGATCCCATGGTCTAAATAACTACCAACTCCTATACATAGCTAAGGGTAGCGCTAAATTTCGTATCAAACACGAGATGATTTCCGTTAAGGCGGGCGAGTGCGTCCTCTATTATCCTGAGGAAGAACAGTATTATAGCTATCACCTTAAGGATCAGCCAGATGTTTATTGGATACACTTTTCCTTCCACGACAAATATAAATTCATGAAAGATACTGGCTTTACAAACCTTAATATTTATCAGATTGGAACTGACAGTAGTTATGTATTTTTATTTAACCAAATCATACAAGAATTACAACTAAAGTCACATTCCTATCAAGAAATTGCTTCCTTACAATTACAAGAACTCTTATTAAAAATGATTAGAAATTATAAAACTTGCGGTATACCTGGTTATAAAAAGCTCTATAATAATCAAGTAGAGAATGCAATTCGCATTTTCCATCTTAAATATGATGAAAATTTTTCGATTAGGGATTATTCAAAAGAACATAAGCTGAATTACTCTAGATTTATCGATAATTTCACAAAAACAACTGGAGTTTCCCCAAGACAATATATCATTCAGACTAGGATGCAAAAAGCCATGGAATTACTAAATAGTACCTCTCTATCCATACAAGACATCAGTGAAATGATCGGATATGACAATCCACTTTATTTTAGTCGCTTATTCAAAAAAACTCTTGGTATGTCTCCCAGTGAATATCGAACAAAAAGTAGCACATCGTGATTTGATATTATATTTACATTATGTTATACTAGATGATATTAATTTACAAATAACCACTTAGAAATGAGGTTTTTTATGAATATAAATGAATCTGCTGAAAATTACTTAGAAACAATATTAATCCTAAGCAAATCCTTACCAGTCGTGCGTTCCATTGATATTGCAAATGAGCTAAATTTTAAGAAATCTAGTGTCAGTGTTGCTATGAAACACTTAAGAGAGAATGGGTATATTACCGTTACCGATGCAGGATTTATATATCTTACCGAATCTGGTAAGAAAATTGCAGATATGATTTATGAACGCCATAACCTTTTGACTTCCTGGTTAGTAAGTCTTGGGGTTGATAATGAAACTGCTGCCGAAGATGCCTGTAAGATGGAGCATGTAATTAGTATGGAAAGCTTTGATGCAATTAAAAAATACCTACAAAAATCATAAATGAGTTGTAAAAAACCTGCTAATAATAGCAGGTTTTTTATATTATTAATACTTAATGAATCCTATCATTACATAACTTTTTATCTTTATAATACCAATAAAAAGCCTTTAGCCCATAGATAGCATATAGAGAAATACTTCCGATAAACAACCACCCTGAAAATCCTCGCATGAATGCAAATGGTGTTTCAAAGAGAAAAGCTCTCCAAAAACTTAAACCGCTCAACTCCCATAATCCAGGTGTATAATATAACTCCTTTAGATGAAAGAAAGAATCCAAACGAAATATCCCCGTAGCTATAAATACAATCGCAACCGGTAAATATGCGATAAATACAGATAACCAATTATCTGCTATTCTTTTATATCGTTCTGCCTTCGAAGATAGGTCTGAAAAAATATCATCGCTAGCCTCTTTACTACACTTTTCAAAATACTGACAACCACTACTTTTCGTTCCACTAATATGTTTCCATCCGCTATCTTCAAACATCATGATATAATTCTCGAACTCTTCTCGTTTTTTAAACATACGATAATCAATTCGAACAATTGGTAAAAAATCGTTCTCTACTCTAGTCTCAAATTCATAACTACATGACCATAGATATTTTCTCTTCAAACGATATCCTTGCTCAATAATACTTTGTATCCACTCTTCTTCTTTTTTTAAATTTATACTGAAAAATTTATACTTCTTCATATTATTTTCCACCCCTTCACAAGCTATTAGAACTAATTTATTTAAGTTTAGTTATTTATGGTCAAGCGATTCTTGAACCTAACACTTTAAACTTTATATAATCTCATCTTTAATCTACCTATAAAGAAATAAAAGTTATAATTCATGTTGATCAGCCACATCGACTAAATAACGTAATCTAGCAGCTTCTAGCTTTAGGACGTTCTTTCCTTCTTCTGTTATTTTATAAACTTTTCGTCTTTTATCTTCACTTGGGACTGCACATATTAATTTTTGTCGTAATAGATTTTCAATGGCTCCATACATTGTCCCGGCAGCGATACGAACTCGATTATTACTAAGCTCCTCAACCTTTTGCATAATATGATACCCGTGCCCCTCTTCTAGCAAAGCAACTAAAATATAATAAGTTGTTTCAGTAAGCGGCAAGATTTTTTCTAGATTCATAGCAACTCCTTATTCATACATGATAGACCGTTTAATCACTCTTTTGTCATCATTATGTACATATAACGTTAGATTGTATTCAGACTATATAGTTCGACTATATACAGTCTTACTGTATAGTTGCATTATATACAGTTAGACTGTATATGTCAATATATTATTTCTTACCCTAATTTTTTCTTTTTGATACTATTATAATAAGAGCCACGGGTTTAAATAATTCCCATGGCTTGTGGTTATTCATAAATTGATAATCCAAAACTAACGATACAGTCTGTTCCTTTTAAATGTACTCCTATCACATATAGGTCTATCGTTCCATTAAATATAATTTCTGTATTTAGCTCGTATGAATTAATATATTCCACTTGGTTAAAACCCAACTCTTTTATTGATTCTATATAACTTATAATGTCATCAGGATTATTAACACCTTCATAATAATAAAATTCAATTGTGGCTGTAGCATCTTGTTTTACTAAATTTCCATACTCAAAAGGTGGAAGATCACTGATCATCCATTCCTTTGTTGGTAAATCTATAGTTGGAGTAAGGATTGGGATAGTAGTCGGAGTAGTTGTTGGGATAATAACCAGAGTATCAATTGGATTATTTGTCGGAATCGCTGTTGGAGTTGTTGTTAATGTTTCATATTTTTTTTGTTCCACCGTTGATTCTATCTCCGACGGTGTTCCTAAGGAAGCATAATTTTGAACTCTTTTTCTAGAGCATGAACATAATATTATTAAAAATATCAATGCAAATACATATATTCTTTTTCTCATGTCAATCTCCTAAATTTAATATATATATAATATAGAAGTAAATTTATGTCAAATTTGTGTTTTTATTAATTTAAACATTTTGTGTTTTTGTAAATTCAAACATAATGTACAGAGTTTAGGATATCTGTGTTATTGCTATCGTAAGATATATATTCATAAAAACTTTTCAACCATTTCAAACAAACTCTTCCCAACTGTATATATCCAATGTAGTATTGACAACATCAAGTGATAATCGGGTAGGTTGTATCAGCCTAAAAAAAGAGATGTGCAGTTAGCGAATATATGGTAAATAGTATAATCAATACAAGTCAGCCCTTATATCTCAATGGATCTGGTTAGATTATATATAATCATATTTTATAATCAAACGTAAAATAGCATCCAAAATCTTATCTAAACTCTCAAAGAGACAAGTCCAGTAAATGAAGGCTTGTCTCTTTGTTAGTTAAAGTTTGAAATAATTGAGTTAAAGTTTGAAATAATTGAGTTAAAGTTTGAAACTTTTATTTTATGGCGATTAATATTGATAAATAGAAGTGGACTTGTGTCTACATTATGACGCTATCACTATTAAAAATTTATTTCCAATATTCTAACAACTTTTCATCAATAATTGAGATTTCTTCCTTAAATATAATTTTACTATAATATTTTAATTATTTCTTGTAGATTCTCAATCCAACTATTTAATAGTTTTGTATCGCTTGCCAATTGTGCTGCATTCTTTTCATAACCTTGTAGCAGTTTAATTTGATGGTCATAAAAACACCGCCACTTAATAAACATCTCCTTGCAAGCCAAAAAGTTGCCCCACTCATTATTGTGAATCTGACCTTGCAGGGCTTCAATTTGTATTTTGAAGCTCTCAGCAGGCAGCCCCATCTGTTTTTTAAAATCGGAAAGTATAAACTGTTTTTGGAACAGTTTTTTCTTCTGCCAATTTTGATATTGGTCAAAAAAAACATCTGCAATACTCTTAAACAAGAATGACAAATTATCAAAATCAATCTGTGTATGCGTACTATTTAATTTTTCCTTGCCACCGCTAATTAAACCACTTTCCATCAACACTTGATAAGACATGATTTCTTTTCCGTTATACTGCTTTGCCTTTACAACAGAAACGGCATAGCCCACCCCTGCAATCTCGGCATCAGTAATTAGTTCTTCAAGTGATTTGTAAAAATCTTCTGTTGTAATTCCCAATGAAGTTGCCACAATTTCAACTGCTTTGACAGCGGTATCTGTTTTTACAAATCCGGGGGCTATTGAGTATGCAATAATGCCCGTTCCGTCAATTTCTTCACACAAGGTATTACAAAACTCCACCTGCGCGGTTTTGAATATTTCATAAGCCGACATATATGGAGTTGGAGCCGCTGATGGTACAAAGACAATAATCCCGCCTGTGTCCCTCATTGAAGAAATAAATTTTTTCGTTAAAAGGACTGGTGCTCTCAAGTTCACAGCATAGCTTAAATCCCAATCGGATATTGAAACCGTGTCAATCGCTCCCATCGGAACAATGGCGGCATTATTTATCAGAACATCAAGACGCGTGTATTTTTCCATAATATACTCGTATAATTTATCAATTTGCTTTTCATCTGTAATGTCAATCTGAAAAAAATCCACAGTTCCATTAAGGTTTTCCTCATTTATCAGTTTTTGAGCCTGCATTCCTCTGTCAGCATCTATTTCCGCAATGATTACATGAGCGCCCATGTAGGCAAAAGCCCGTGAAGCCTCAATGCCGATTCCACCGCCACCGCCTGTAATCAACACGATTTGATTTTGAAGTGCGTTTTTGTCATAATTATTTTTCTCCAGAATCATATTGGTCCTCCTTGAAATGTGTACTATTTTTCATAGTTATTACTTTCTCTTAGTATATCAATACGAAATATTCAGCATAATCATGGTCTGATTTTACTACATCGAAAATATGGCTTGCTGATTTTACAAAGTGATCAATAGGATTATCATATTGAGAGAAATATTGTCCTGTACGTCCTGCTAATGCAATGTTAATGAAGCAATTCTATTGCTTTTATTTCTTTTCTTTTTGAATTTGAATACTATAATTACCGGATGAACCAGATTTTCCTTTATAAACTTTAATATAATAGGTTCCTTTTGGTAATGCATTCGACAAAGTTCCTGTATTTTCTTTCGTATTATTAGTTATTTTTAAATTGTTCCAGAAAAAGTTAACAGAATCACTTTCTATTTCAAATCGAATTGTATTATTGGTATTCCCACTAATCTTTATTGCTACCTTGGTACTTTCTTTCAATGTAAATTTAAACCAATCTGCTGTAGTTTCCTTACTATCTGCTAAAATAATGCCAGTATTTGCTTTACCGCCCACATTTAATACAGTTGCTTTCGCTTTCTTTGTAGCTCCATTATCTTTTACTTTATGAAAGGAATAAGATATAGAATGGATACCCATGCTGGATTTTACTTTAATATAGTAGGTCCCCTTTTTAACACCATAATACATTGTATCCTTCTTTGTAACATTAACAAATTCTTGTTGTTCTATTTCTTTTTTCTTGGAATCTAACAAACTCATATATGCATTAGCATAAGCGTTTTCTGACTCAATACCTATACTTATGTAACCTGTTTCTTCAATTGTTACTTTATATAATGTTTCTTTTAAATTAGAACTAAGATACCCAAACACAGATTCATCTTGTTTTAGTACTTGCTCCTTATTTAACACTTCATAGTACGTCACATCGAATGAAATAGCTTGTGGATCAGTTCGACGAGATAATTCATATACAATGGTATAGGTACCATCATTCGGTATCTCTATCGTTTTTTGTGTAGCATCCTTATCACCATTGTATCGACTCATAAATCCAACTTTCGTTTTTTTCTCTGCATCAGAATATACAGATATCGTAACTGTGCTGTATTTCGTATCTTGTTTATCTGCAACATTAACGATTAATGCACCTTGAGATAATTTTAGTTCTTCCGTATATGTTTTTTCTCCTTCTGGAAATGTTATTGTATTTACAACTGCATCTTCTTTTGATGTAGTATAGGAATTTACCACTGATTCTTCAGCGTAAACAGTTCCTGTAGGTATGATTAACATCATACATAGAACAAATAGTAGTACTTTTTTCATTATCTACCCTCCATATTCATACGTCTCTCTCTTAACTTATCACAGAAATTTCAATTCATTTAAATTTTCATTTTATAGTTTTTCTGTTATATTTTACCATTTATTAGTATGCAAAACAAGATTAATTTAATTATTTTACTAGCCTTATATTACAATGGAAGTCTACCTTTCCACAAAAAGAAATAACCCTTATTACTATATGAAATAGTAACAAGAGTTATCTTTCTTATAATATTAATATACATAAATAAACACAAAGCTTTCGTACTCTTACTCCTGCTTCCCAGGATACAAATACTCGACTTTTGCTGTATCAAATACCTTCTTCCAACGTTCACTTGGTTCACAATCTGTTACGATTGTAGTTAGATCTGATATTTCTCCTATTTTCTTAAAAGATATTCTATCAAACTTAGAGGAATCCACTACTAAAATTTTCTTAAATGCGCAATCTAACATTTTCTTCTTAATCTCAGAATGTGTTTCGCTGGAATCAGAAAATCCCTCAATGGAATCGATACCTTTCGATGAGACTATCGCTATATCCACATGATAAGAACTCAGCATTTTCTCTGCTTGATGACCAACCAACGCTAAGGAGCCCTCTTTTACAGTTCCTCCGGTTGAAAGGATATTCCACCCAGATACATCTGCTAATTCTACTAAAATTTCAATCGAATTCGTAATTAAGGTTATATTTTTCTTATTTTTAATGTTTCTTGCAACAAAAAGAGCAGTAGAACTTGCATCTAACATAATGGTTGAATCATCTTTAATTAAATCCGCTACAATTTCTGCTATCTTTTGTTTTTGCGCTACATTCGTATTTTCACGGACGGTAAATGGTAATTCTGTATTATTATTTTCATTTAATACTGCTCCACCATAGGTTTTGATTGCAAGTCCTTCTTTATCAAGCTTCTCCAAATCCCTTCGGATTGTTTCCTCTGATACATCAAACATTTGACTTAGTTCACTAACCACGACCTTATTTTCTTTTTGTAACTTCGCTAATATTAAATTCTTTCGTTCTATTGCTAACATTTACATACCCCCATACCTCTTCTAGCGGCTTTGGCCAAATTTATTTCGTTTTATTAAATCTATTAAGCTTAAAACTTCAATAGATAGGTTATCATCACAAATACGGATTTTCTAATTAATATTGCAGTTTACAAAGTACATATTAAAATATAGATCTCTATGGATAGTATAATAATTTTTTTCATTAAAATCAATCCTAATAACAGTGTTATCTTTTCAAGAGGTTCTTAAAAATAACAGTGTTATCTTTTTAAGAGCTTCTTAAAAATTAATGCTTTATTATATAATAAAAGGTACGCAGTTTCCTTCATCGTGCGTACCTCTTTAAGCTAAACTATAAATAACAACCTATCAAAAGTATCGATATCACTTGCTACATCAACTTATTGCGTAACTTCTTATCTGGATGCGCAAGTACAGAACTGTCTAAATACATGCCATTTTCTTCGATAGCTTTCTTCGCAGCTTCAATCGAAGCAGTGACAGAAGCAATTTCACCGGTTAACATTAGATAAGACTTACCACACATGCCACGTGCAACTCTAACTTCTACAAGTTCAACAGCTGCTGTTTTCGCTGCAACATCTGCAGCAACGATAATAGACGCAGCAGAGTAAGTTTCTAATACACCAAGTGCCTCGATATCTTCCACTATAGTTGCACCATAAATTGCTGGTAAGATACCATCGTGAGGATTACCAAGAATGAAACTATCAATGAGATGTGTTTCAAACTGAACTCTAGCTGCTTCTACGGAAGCGTTCACTGCACTTAAGTCACCAGCAATCATTATTATATATTTTCCTGGACAAACGGTTTGTGCTTCCACAATGTCAATATCAGCTGTCTTAACCATCAAATCTGCTGCCATAATACCAGATGATACGGTTTTATATTCAACCATTCCAATTGCTTTACTCATGGATTATCCTTTCTATACAATACTAAAGTATAGGATATTGCTGTATCCTACTTAATATCGTATGTACCCAACTAAAATGCTAATTTACACTGCATCTATCATAATAAACTGATGATTCACTTCTAATACAGTTCCTTCAATAGAAGCATGAACTGGTAAACTAAGACCATCGCCACTTCTTGCAATCAATTGACCTTCTATCACCTTATCTCCTACAGAAACTACAGATATAGCAGGAACTCCCACATGCTGACTTAATTTTACTTTCACTCTTTTTGCTTTCTGTAACTCCTCATATAGGGGTGCAGGGACGTTATAATGTGTAAGGCAAAGTCGTTTCAGTAAACGCTCTACCGGGATTCTTTGATATTGTCTGGAAGGTTCTACTGGTGCAGGTTCAAGCACTTCCGGTTTAATACCATTTTGACGTAATCCCTGCTTATATAAGGTAATAAGACTTGCAGGGGATAACCCTTGCCCACAGGAGTACATCGAACATAGTCCACAGCTGCAACAATACATGGTATCTAAAAATATCTGAGGATTTTGGACATCCTTACAGGTTGCTGCACGCATAAAAAGATGCGGTTTGATTGGATGACCTAGTAAATGTCTCGGACAAAGATCCGTACACATCTCACAGTAGCAACAAGCTGCCGCAGCCCTTTTTAACTCGATGGAAGGATTACTTTCCTTACGAATCACCACATAATGATCTTTGGGTAATACTATAATGGCATTTGATGTTTTCGTTATCAGTTCCTGTTCACTTACAACAGAACCCATCATTGTACCCCCCATTAGGTAAGCTGGTTCTTTCGTTGTAATGCCACCAGCCATTTCTACAACTTCTTTTACTGTCATACCAAGAGGCACTCTTACTGTTTTTGGTTCTTTTACTTCACCTACTACAGATACTAATTTGCTTGTCACCGCCCGGTGATTTATAACAGCTTCATAAACGTTATATACTGTTTCTACATTAAATACTGCTACACCGATATCTACCGGTAATCCACCTGGTTTTACAACCTTTCCAGTTGCTTCATAGATTAATACCACTTCGTCACCAGCTGGGTATACTTCTTTGCAAAGCTTTAAACTCATGTTTTTGTATGAACCAATCTCTGCCTCTACCGCTGCGATTGTGTTTTTATAAGAAGGTTTTACTACTATAATTGCTTCTTTTGCACCAATGCTTTCTGCTATAATAGAAAATGCTTTCAGTATCTCATATGCTCTATCTCGTAACAACTGTCTATGTAACTTCAACAAAGGCTCGCACTCTGCGCAATTAAGAATAATAGTGTCTACCTTATTAGATAACTTCGCATAAGTAGGAAAACCGGCCCCGCCGGCACCACAGATTCCATATTCTTTTACAATTTGGCTAAGCTCTTCAATCACCATTATTTTTTTCCTCATTTCTGCGTAGCTGGAGTTTGTGTCTGCTAAGTAGGCAGAGTGAAAGAACTTCGTTCTTTCACTCGATATTCTGTACCGAGGTTTACGTAGGCACAAATCTCCAATGTAAAGTTTTAGAATTTTTTAGGCGACGTCTTTTAACGCCTAAGAACTTCTCTTCACACTTACTCAAGTCCTGTTGCATCGTCAATAATTCCAACAATAGCCGAATCTATCGGGGAACTTTCAGCACCGCATCCTATTCTTGCAGCACACCCCACGGCAACCAACACATATTCACCTATTCCGGCTCCTACATTATCGATTGCTACTATTCTATTTTCTTGAAAGCTTTTTAAGGGTTCAACAATCATAAATTTATTACCCACTAAATTCTCATTCTTCCTTGTTGAAACAACACTACCAATCACTTTTCCGATTAACATATTAATCCCTCCATTTCAGAGCGTATTTCGCTACCCAGATAAGAATAAAAAAACATCATGACTTCTACACTATAAAATCTTTACCATCTGTCCACATGTAATTTTGGCAGCATTCGCTTCATCAGTATCAATATGCATCTCCAGTGTAAAGCTCTCATCTACTCTGATTTGTACCTGATGAAATACTGTCTCTCTTTCATCCTCTACCTTAACAGATACAATATCTCCATCCTTTAGCCCAGCTGCTAAAGCATCCGAAGGAGACATATGAATATGACGTTTTGCAATAATACATCCCTCATCTAAGTAGATTGCACCCTTTGGTCCAACAACTGCAATCGCAGCAGAACCTTTTATGTTCCCGGATTCTCTTATTGGTACCTTAACTCCCAGTTTGATTGCATCGGTTGCGGAAACTTCAACCTGAGATGCCTTTCTCACTGGTCCTAATATTCTAACATTTTCTATCGCTCTTAGCTTTAATCCTACAATGGTTACCGTCTCATTTGCTGCAAATTGGCCACCCATGAGGTCTTTTTTCTTAGTTAATTCATAACCCTTTCCAAACAATTGATCCACATGATCTTTCGTTAGATGAATATGTCTTGCAGACACACCGACCGGAACAGCGAAACCTGTTTTTCCACTTTGTTTTTCTTGTAGTACATTTAGTACCATTCGGGTTATGAGTTCAATTTGATTGTTTTCCAAGTCATTCACCTACTTTACTTTTATAGTTAATTCCTATCTTGAG